>PWIZ01000278.1 GCA_003560175.1 Halomonas sp.
CCAGGCTCCACAGGAAGTTGGCCAGCCGGTAGCCGTCGCCGCGATCGCCGACGATCACCGTGGTGAACAGCTCGCCGAACACCACGGTGATGATCAGCAGGGTATAGGCCTGGTTGGCGAAATCGAACATCGCCCAGCCGACGATCTCCTTGCGCGAGGCGCGGATCCGCGGCGGTGTGGCGCTGGTCACGGTACTCATGAGGCTTTCCTTGGCAGGTCGGGATGGCCAGCCTAGCAGCACGGGCCAGAGCGCATCGACCCGGCACCCTCGGCGCTAGCGGCAGAGCCGAAAGCCGCGCATGCCGAAATGGAAGTGGTCGGCGTGGGCGGCATTGTAGTCGGGGCCCAGCACGTTGCCGAAGAGATCACAGGCGCCGTCCCGAGCCTCGCGCAGAAACTCCCCCCGCTCCCCCTCCTCGTCCCAGTGATCGAGCAGGCCAACCTCGCGGCCGTCAACCAGCCGGAAGGCGGCCACGTCCAGCGCCTCGGCGGTGGCATGCTCACTGAGCCGCCCCTCCTCCCGGCCGTAGACGTTGCGGCAGGCGAAGCTGCCCAGGTGCTCCACCCGTGAGATCCGGCTACCCAGGATCGCCTCGGCGGCGGGCTGCAGTCGCTGGCGCTCATAGATCGCCCAGGCCAGCGCCAGCGGACAGCTCGCCACGAAGTCGGCATTGAAGTCGACGCTGCTGGCCTCGATGCGCACCACGTTCTCCAGCGGACAGCCGGCCACCGGCTCGTGATCCGCCAGCGGCGTGTAGCGCAGCTCACCCTCTGGCACCGTCTCCAGGGCCGCGAGGCAGCCATCCCGGTCGTCGGCCAGGCGGTGCAGCTTCCACCTGGTCACCGGCGTCAGGGGATCATCGATATGCAGGGATTCGGCGGGGTGCCAGTGGCGCGGCACCAGCGGCTCCAAGTACCACCAGGACAGCGCCAGAGCACCGGCCAGCAGCAGGATCAGCAGCCCACGCATCGCCATGACCTCCTGACCCCGGTCGCCGGCAGGGTCACGAGCCGTCGGACGGTTTACCGCCCGGCCTGCCGCCTTCCGTCGAGGGGGCCGCCCGCTGGAGACGGTCGATGGCCGACCCTCCACGCCGGGACAGGTCGGCCAGACGATCGATCTGGGCGTCCAGGCGGGGGAGAGCTTCCTGGCGATAGCGTGACAGGTCGTCGATGGCGCCCATCACGTCCTCGAACGCCTGCTCGAGGGCCTGCATGTCCAGCATCGCTCCGGAGGCACGCTGCTGAATCTCCACCCCCTGCTGACGCAGGGCGCGAGCGGTGCCGCCGATCATCGCCGAGGTGGTGGTATTGAGGGCCTCGACGCGGTCCAGCACCAGCCGCTGGTTGGCCAGGGCCAGAGCCACGGTCACCGCTACCGTCAGGGCCGAGACGGTGACATTGATGGCACGATCGACGCCGCGTATCAGCTCGCGGTTGTTGCGGATGACCACCTCCAGCGCCAGCACCCCCTGCTGGCTGACCGCCAGCTGCTGCTGAAGATCGACGACGCGCTGACGCAGCGGGAAGAGCAGCTCCTCCTCGAGAAAACCTCGCTGGGGGTCCGCCGCATCGCGCCGCGCAATCGCCTCCTGCAGACGCTTGTCGATCAGCCGACCCAGGGCGACCTGACGCTCCAATTGGCTCAGTATCTCGCCCAGCGCGGTCTGATCGTCGCTCAGCGTCAGGTTGTCGCGACGCAGCATGTCACGCCCCGCCTCCAGGTCGGCGATGATCGCGTCCAGCGCCTCCTGGGCATTCTCGAACCTGCGAAAATACCGCTGCAGACGGCTGCCGACGCCGGGAATCAGTGCCAACACCCGATCCAGCGGACCCGGCGAAAGGCGTTGCCGCCCGGGGTCGAGCCGGTGCATGCGCTCGCGCAGCTCGACCAGCGACTTCGCCACCGGCCCGCCTTCGTCACCCTGGTGGGCCAGCTGGCGCAGCGGGGTGTCCAGCATGGCGCTGCGATGCGCGGCCTGCTGCTGCAGCTCCAGCCCCATTTCGTCGACGGCACGTCGCTGGCATGCCAGTGATCCCTCATCGCCGCCGCGGATCACCTCCACGACAAACTCATCGGCCATGGCGGCCAGGGTGGCATCGTCATCCGGGACCTCGGCACTGTCTTCCTCGGCGGTCGTCGTGCCCAGCTCACGAGCGATCTCCTCCAGCGGCGGCAACGACAAGCGGGGTCCATCTGCGGATTCCTGATTCATAAGCACCTCGTCGAGACCTGAAATACCCTTGGCCACTGACCCGGAAATCGAGCCATCATTCCCTTATCCACCGCCACGCCCGTAGCGGTCGGCCCCGTCGACGAAGCGACGCAGCTCCTCGAGCGCTCGGTCGGTGGTCAAGGATGCCTGGGGACGCCCGGTCTCGATACGCGCCATGGCCACGGCCGTATCGTCGAGCACCGTCAGCGCCGATTCGTTGCGCGCGGTGAGCTCGCCCAGCCGATACTCGGTCTCATCGACCAGTTCCAGGCGACGCATCAGGGCGGCCCGCTCCTCCTCGCCCAGCCGCTTGACATCGGCAGCCAGGCGACGCCGCACGAAATCGGCATCCACGCTGGCCACCCCACGGGCCTGGGACGCCATGGTGTTGAGGGTGTCCACCGCACCGAGGCAGACTTCGGCCACCAGGCCTCGCGCCCGCTCGAAGGCCAGCTCGCCGCTGTCGAAGCGCCCCCTCAGCACGGCCAGCACATGGCGATAGCGGCTGTAGAGGCGGTCGGCCTGAACGGCCAGGTCGGGCCGGTTCGCCTCGAGCAGGCTCTGCTTGGCCCGGCACATGGCCAGTACCAGGCTGTCGGCGTCCGCCGGCGGCCGATCTGGATCGAGGGCGGCCACGCCGGCTTCATGGGCCTCACGGGCCTGTCGATTCCGCCGCTGCCGGCTCTCGGCCTCTCGTTGCAACCCCAGGCGGCGCTCTCGCCGCTGACGCAGCCAGCCACGCAGACGCCGTTCCAGCGGCAGCGCCACGGGAATCGCGACGATGCCCGCCAACCACCCCAGGAGGCTGGGGCCGAAGCCTCCCCACAGCGACGTCAGCCACAGCAGCATACTGATGAAGGGCACCACCAGGCAGTAGCGGACGATGACCTGCCAGCGGGCCGGGGTCTCGGTGCCCAGGGCCAGGGGCGGATTGACCAGCCCCACCAGTAGCCAGGGCAGGCAGGTCATGAAGAGGCCATAGGAAAATCCCTGCAAGAATCCCAACATGGGGCTCGGTATCCTTTATCCAGCGGCAGGAGCCGAGTAGTAGGGTAACTGGTTACGGCGAGCAGGGGCAGCGCAGACCTTGGCGAGAACTCTCCCAGCGCCGCCAGCGGCCTACAGCAGCAGGGTCAAGATCAGGGCGACGCCGCCCACTGCCAGCGCCACGATCACGGCGATATCTACCAGGCGGTCCAGCCAATGATCGAGCCCGGCGCCGCCGGGCAGGCGGTTGCCATGCCGCGGCTGGCGTCGTCGGGTGGCCCCGCGGCGGGGGCCGCGGGCAGTAAGCATGAGCGACATGGTCGAAGTCCGTTTTCCCCATTTCCCTGAGCTTACGACCTGCGCCGCCATCAGGCCAGTGGCGGCGGTGCCGATCGGGTCGCGCCACACTCCTTCACGGCGATTGATGCGGCGGCTGCCCAGGCTGGGGAGCCCCTCCAGGCGGCCCTCCTAGCCCACAGGGATTGCATGGGACGCTGCCTGCCCCGATGATGGAAAACATTCAGCAGGCTAACGTCTTTCTCCTACACCGCTTCCAGGAGCCGCCATTCCCCGTCTTGCCGACACCCCCCTCTCCGTTCTCGATCTGGCACCGATCCGCGAGGGTAGCAGTGCGGCGGACAGCTTCCGCGACAGCGTTGCCCTGGCACAGCAGACCGAGCGCCTGGGCTATACCCGTTTCTGGCTCGCCGAGCACCACAGCATCGAAGGCATCGCCAGCGCCGCCACCGCCGTGCTGATCGGCCATGTGGCCGGCGCCACCCAGCGCATTCGGGTGGGGAGCGGCGGCATTATGCTGCCCAATCACCCGCCCCTGGTGATCGCCGAGCAGTTCGGCACCCTGGAGACCCTCTACCCGGGACGCATCGACCTGGGTCTGGGCCGCGCCCCCGGTTCCGACGGCGTTACCATGGCCGCCATGCGCCGGGATCCCCATGCCGGCGTCGAGGACTTCCCCCAGCGCCTCGAGGAGCTGCAAGGGTTTCTCGGCGACGAGCAGCCCGGCCAGCGCGTGCGCGCCGTCCCCGGCCAGGGCACGAAGGTACCGATCTGGCTGCTCGGCTCCAGCGGCTACAGCGCCCAGCTGGCCGCCCGGCTCGGCCTGCCCTTCGCCTTCGCCGCCCAGTTCGCCCCGGGGTACCTGTTCGAGGCGCTGCGCCTCTATCGCGACAACTTCTGCCCTTCCGGGGTGCTCGAGCGCCCTCACGCCATGGTCGGCCTGCCGGTGATCGCCGCCGAAAGCGACGCCATGGCCGACTACCTGGCCACCACCGCCCAGCAGAAGTTTCTGGGCATGATCCGCGGCCAGCGCACCTGTGCGAAACCGCCGGTGGAACACCTGGAGATGACCCCCCTGGAGGAGAGGCAGCTGCAGCAGTTCCTGGGGGCTGCCATCGTCGGCGGTCCGGAGACCGTTCGCGAGGGTCTGGAGAGCTTCCTCGAGCAGACCGGCGCCGACGAGCTGATGCTCAACACCGACGTTTTCTCTCTGGAGGACCGTCTGAAGAGCTACGCACTCGTCGCCGAGGCCTGGCGCGCATGACCCGGGACGACGCCGCGCGGCCGGGACTCGGCCATCTGCTCGAGGGCTTCCGCCGCATGGTGCCGCTGTCGCTGTTCGTCATCGTCTTCGGACTGGCCTTCGGCGTCGCGGCCCTGCAGCAGGGACTCTCCGGCCTGGAGACCCTGCTGATGAGCGGCCTGGTGTTTGCCGGGGCCGCCCAGTTTGCCACCCTCGAACTATGGGGCGAGACCATTCCGCTGGTGCCACTGGTGGCCATCACCCTGGCGATCAATGCGCGTCACCTGCTGATGGGCGCCGCCTTCTACCCCCACCTGCGTGAGCTGCCCACGGGCCGGCGCTATGCCAGCCTGATCCTGCTCAGCGACGCCAACTGGGCCATGGCCATGAATGGCGGTACCACGGCGGCACGGCTGGGTATCCTGATCGGCGGTGGCCTCGCCCTCTGGACTACCTGGATGATCGGCACCGGCCTGGGCGTGGCCTTCGGCAGCGGCATCGGCGAGCCCGAACGCTTCGGGTTGGACGCCATCATGGGCTGCTTCCTGCTGGCCATGCTGGTGGGTGACAAGCGCGACCTCTGGGTGCTGTTGCCCTGGGGCGCCGCGGCCATCGCCGCCCTGGCGGCGATGGTCTGGCTGCCGCCCAACGCCCACGTGATCGTCGGCGCCCTGGCCGGCGGCCTGGTGGGTCTGATGCTGCCCAGCACCCGCAATGAGGCGAGCCCATGACCCTGACCGCCACGAATGGGGGCGTACTGCTGGCCATCCTGATCATGGCGCTGACCACCTACTTGACCCGTGCCGGTGGCGTCTTCGTGATGGCTCGGGTGCCCATCGGCCCCCGCGTCGAGCGCTTCATCAACGCCATGGCCGGCTCGGTACTGGTGGCGGTGATCACCCCCATGGCGGTGCACGGCGATGGCGGCGCCAGGATGGCGCTGATCGCCACGGCGGCAGTGATGCTGGCCCTGCGCAAACCGCTGCCAGCGATCACCGCCGGCATCCTCACCGCCGCGCTGTGGCGCCTGGTCGCATCCTGACCCATCCTCGGAACGAAGCGCCCCGTCGGCTTTCCAACTGGACAGCCCTGCAAAGGCGCCACCTTCTGCGGTGCCGAATACCGCCTGAACGGAGAGATCAATGACCGATTCCCGAGGCCCCCAGCGGGACCCCCACCGCGATCAGCGAGACAACCCCGCCTGGCGCGCCGCCCAGGCCTGGCAACAGCGCGCCCGCCAGACCCGCAGCGGCGGCCTGCTCGGCAGCCTGAAGATGCTGCTTGCTTGGCTGCTGTTCGGCACCATGATGATCGTGGCCATGGTATTGGGGCTGCTCTTCCTGCTGCTGGGCTGGGCGCTGATGCCAGTGCTGCGCTACCGGCTGAAGAAGCGCATGGAGAAGATGCATGCCGACCAGGCCGAGGACGTGGGCGGCGGCTCTCATGGGCATCAGGCGCACTATCGCGAGACCCGCTACCGGGAGACGCACAGCGCCGATGGCGGCTACCGTGAACAGCAGGTGCTGGAGGGCGACTATGTCGTGAAGGGCGACGAGGTCAAGGGCAATGAGCCAAGGGACAGTGAACCACGCCGTGACTGACCCCCGATCTCAGCCTGGCTGGCTCATCACCGCCTGCAGAGCGGCACGGTAACCCTGGCTGCCGAGCCCGGCGATCACCCCATCGGCGCGCAGCGAGACATAGGAGTGGTGACGGAAGCTCTCGCGCTTGTAAACGTTGGAGAGGTGTACCTCGATCACTCGACCCTCGAAGGCGTTGAGAGCATCGAGGATCGCCACCGAGGTGTGGGTATAGGCCGCGGGATTGATGATGATGGCGGCGGTGCCATCCAGGCGAGCCGCCTGGATCCAATCGATCAGCTCCCCCTCGTGATTGCTCTGCCGGCAGCTGACGTCCCAGCCCTCCAGCGCTGCCCGCTCGTAGAGCCCGTTATTGATGTCCTCGAGGGTCTCGTGGCCGTAGATTTCCGGCTGCCGGGTACCCAGCAGGTTGAGGTTGGGGCCGTGCAGTACCAATACCTTTTTCATGCGGGATCCTTGTTCCATCAGTCCTTTTCCATCAGCCCTTGTCGGTTGTTTCCTGTGGCGGCTCCAGCAGCCGCCGCCAGGCCTCGATTACCACCCGGCGGTGATCCTGGAAGGCCTCAGAGCGCCCCCGGGCCGGATCTCGGGTCAGCGAGGCGCGATGGGCGGTGCTGCGCAGGGCCAGGTAGGCATCGCGCAGGCGCTGGCACTCCCGAGCCGGGAGACGCTCGGTGGCTTCCAGGGTCTCGAGGAGGCGCATGTTGTCACTCCACTGCAGCAACTCCGGCGTCTCGTGGCCCATGGCCAACACTGCGTACTGACAGAGGAACTCGATGTCGACCATCCCCCCCGGGGCGTGCTTGAGGTCGAACTCCCCTTCCCCGCTCTTGCCACCCAGGTGGTCGCGCATCTTGTGGCGCATCTTGACCACCTCCTCGCGCAGCGCCTCCCTCTCTCGTTCACGACCGAGAATCTCGCTACGAATGACGTGGAATCCCTCGGCCAGGCGCGGATGGCCAGCCACCACCCGGGCGCGCACCAGCGCCTGGTGCTCCCATGTCCAGGCATTGCGGCGCTGGTAGTCGGCAAAGGCCGTCAGCGAACTGACCAGCAGTCCCGAGTTACCGGAGGGGCGCAGCCGCATATCCACCTCGTAGAGAGTGCCGGCGGGCGTCACCGCGGTGAGCAGGTGGATGATGCGCTGTCCCAGGCGCGTGAAGAAGACCCCGTTGTCCAGGGGCCGCTGCCCGTCGGTGCTCCCCTGGGTAGCTCCGTCATGGATGAACACCAGGTCCAGGTCCGAGCCGTAGCCCAGCTCGATGCCACCGAGCTTGCCGTAGCCGACGATAAGGAAGTCCGGCTCAGCGCCGGCGCGACTTCCGTCAGCCAACTCCGGGACGCCGTGCTTGCGGGTGAGGTGCTTCCAGGCCATGGCCAGCACCGCCTCGAGGATCACCTCGGCGATGAAGGTGAGATAGTCGCTCACCTTCATCAGGTGCCGGGTGCCGGCGATGTCCGAAGCGGCCACGTGCAGTACCTGGGCGTGCTTGAAGACCCGCAGCGCCTCGAGATGGGCCTCCTCGTCCTCCTCGGGAAGGCGTGCCAGAGTCTGGCGCAGCTCGTCGGCCAGCAGCGTCTTGTCGGCGGGGGTGTAGAGGGTCTCCGGGGTCAGTAGCTCATCCAGCAGGATCGGATAGCGGGCCAACTGCTCGGCGATCCAGGGGCTCGCCGAGCAGAGCGTCATCAGGTGACCCAAGGCGTCGGGATTCTCGCGCAGCAGCGCCAGGTAGGCGGTGCGCCGCAGCACCGACTCGATCAGCGGCAGCACGCGCTCGAGCGACTTGTCCGGCATTTCGCTGTCGACCACGGCATCGAGCAGAAGCGGCATCAGCGCCTCCAACCGTTCGAAGCCGATGCGCTGCATGCCCTGCACCTGTCGTGAGTGGTAGAGCCCGTGAAGCCGCCGGGCCGCCGCTGCGGGGTCGTCGAAGCCGGCCTCCTCAAGCAGCTCGGTCACCTCTTCAGCATCGAGTTCACCGCGCCACAGCGACCGCCACTGTTCCATGGCGATGCCGCCGGCGGATTCCTGAGACGCCTCCTCCACCTCCTCCTCGGGGTCGGCGATCACCGCATCGAAGTGCTGGCGGACCCGGGCACGCACTTCGTCGAGCCTGGCCATCAACGCCGGCCAGTCTTCCATGTCCAGCGCCAGGGCGACTCGCTCGCGGTCGAGGTCGCCGTCAGGCAGGCTTTGGGTCTGGCGATCCTCTAGGGCCTGAAGAGCGTGTTCGAGATCGCGCAGGAAGGCGTAGTCCGGCGTGAGCTCCTCGACCACCTCGAATGGCAGAAGGCCAAGCTCGGGCAACCGCTCCAGCGCGGTTTTCAGCGAGGTCACCTGCAGCTCGGTGTCACGGCCACCGCGGATAAGCTGGAAAGCCTGCACCACGAACTCCACCTCGCGGATACCGCCGGGGCCAAGCTTGATGTTGCCCTCCATTCCCTTGCGGCGCACCTCGCGGTTGATCATCGCCTTGAGCTCGCGCAGCGACTCGATGGCGCCGAAGTCCAGGTAGCGGCGATAGACGAAGGGGCGCAGGCTGGCCAACAGCTCGGCGCCGGCGCCGAGGTCTCCGGCCACTGGGCGCGCCTTGAGCATGGCGTAGCGCTCCCACTCCCGTCCCTGGTCCTGGTAGTAGCCGGCCAGGGACGAGAAGCTACCTACCAGGGGGCCACCGTCGCCCAGCGGGCGCAGGCGCATGTCGACCCGGAAGGCAAAGCCGTCGGCAGTCACCGCGTCCAGGGCGCCGATCAACCGCTGCCCCAGCTTGGTGAAGTACTCCTGATGCGCCAAGGATTTGCGCCCCCCTGCGGTCTCACCATTCTCGGGGAAGGCAAATATCAGGTCGATATCGGAAGAGAGGTTGAGCTCGCCAGCACCCAGCTTGCCCATGCCCAGCACCACCAGGCGCTGCTCGCTGCCGTCACGAAGCAGTCCGGGCTGGCCCCAGCGCGGCTCGAGAAAGCGTTCCAGCCATCCAAGGGCAACTTCCAGACAGGTCTCGGCCAGACGCGACACCGCCGCCGAGGTGGCCCACATGTCGATGCCCTCGGGGCGGGTGAGGTCACGCCACACGATGCCGACCATGCGCGCGCGACGAAAGCGGCGAATGGCAGCCTGCATGGCGGCCTCGTCCTCGGCCGACTCCAGACGCTCCTCGAGCCAGCCGCGCAGGCTCTCGGCGTCGGGGGTAGCGTCCAGCTCACCGTTGGCATCCAGGTGAAGCAGCCACTCCGGATAGCGCACCAGGGTCTCGGCCACGAACTCGGATATCGCCAGCACTCGGGCCAGTTGCTCACGCCGCGAAGTGGAGAGCCCCAGCCAATTTTCCAACGGCGACTCCCGGCCGCTCATGTCGGCCAGATTGTCTGCCTGGGCCAGGGACTCGACCAGCCGCTCGCGGCGACGCGCGAGCGGCGCTTTGAGTGGCTCAGGGATATCGATCAACGGCAGGAAGTCATCGGGCAGCGGCATGGGTCTCTCGCATCTGGGTGGCGAACGCCCCCAGCATAGCGAAGCCTAGCCGCCAAGGGCACCCGGCACGACGGCGGAATGATCAGCCGAGCACTTTCTGTCCGGCCAGCAGCAGCCAGGTAAGCCCGGCCAGAACCAGCGATACCATGACCGCGGCGGAGCCCAGATCCTTGGCGCGCCCGGAGAGCTCGTGGTGCTCGATGCCGATGCGGTCCACCACGCTCTCGATGGCGCTGTTGATCAGCTCCACCACCAGGACAAGAAGGCAGCTGCCGATCAGCAGGACCCATTCCACTGGGCCCTGGCCGATCCACCAGGCCAGCGGTAGCAGCAGCACGCCAAGTGCCAGCTCCTGGCGAAAGGCTGACTCATGGCGCCAGGCGGCCTTGAGCCCCTTAAGGGAGTAGCGGGTGGAGTGCACTAGGTGGCGCCAACCGGTATGTCCGGGTTTCATCGCGAGCTCCTCAGGGTCGACGTCAGAACGCTCAATGGGTATCGATCATCCGTTCGAGATCCACCGCCAACGGGTCCAGCACCTCCGACCAGCTCAGATAGGGGGTACTCCCGGTGCCGTTGATCAGCGCGGTGAATACGCCCCAGCGACCGCTGCGGGTGCGAAAGTAGCCGCTGATGGCGCGCACGGCTACCGGCTGGTTGAGGGTGCCGGTCTTGAGCATGACGTGGTGCTGGAAGGTGGGTGAACCGCGGCGGATGAAGCGCATCACCCCATTGCCGGGGGACTGCAAGGTGGCCACGAAGCTTGGAAACAACGACGGGCGATGGAATATGCTGGCCAGCAGTGTATTGGTCCCCCTCGCCGACGTCCGGTTCTCTGTGGTCAAGCCGCTGCCGCTGAACAGGGTCACCGGGCCGTGGTCGGGAATGCCTGCCACGAACTGCTCGATGGCCAACCCGCCCAGTCGTAGATCTGCACGAGGCGTTTCGACCAGGTTCAGGGCCATCGTATCGGCCATGAAGTTATTGGAATAGTTCATCAACCGCAGCAGCAGCTCCTGCAGCGGCTTGCCCTCCACCTCTGCCAGGGCACGGGCACCGGCGGGGGGCTCGGCCAGGGTGGTATGGGCACCATCCCGCACCGCGATGCCGGCCTGGTCGAGCATGGCCAGCAGAGTCATGGCCATCTGTTCGGCGGGGTCGGAGCTAGCCCGATAGATATCCCTAGGACGTGCATTGGTGGAGATCTGCCCACTCAGTACCATGACGTCATGGCCGTCGCGGGTAACCCGCTCGGCGCGAAGCTCGGTGCCGCTGTTGTCGGGCCGGGTCTCCACTCGATTATCGATGCGCAGGATGGCCGCCTGGCTGTCGCAGCCAGTCACACGGGCCGGCTCTCCCGCGGCCGCGCCGGGGCCCACGCTGACACACCAGCTGCCGTAGTTGACTCCCGCCGAGGATAGCAGTGCGCTGTAGGCGTTGGCGGAGCGCTCGCGGGCCTGGCAGCGGTCGGTGGTGATGCACTCGACAGGACCGAAACGCCACTGGCTGATCAGTAATCGCCCCTCCACTTCGCGGACGCCGGTCTGATGCAGCCGCTGCACCAGGCGCCACAGATCCTCGGTGGTCAGCGCCGGGTCGCCGCCGCCATCGAGGACAAGGTCCCCCTTGAGCAGGCCGTCGGCGTCCGGGCGCGCCGTACTGACCAGCCGGGTAGTGAAGCGATGCTGGGGCCCCCAGCGATCCAGCGCCGCCGCCGCCAGGTAGCTCTTGGTCACCGAGGCCGGCGAGAGCTGGCGTTCCGGTTCAATCGACCCTAGCACCTCGTTCTCATCGATCAGGCGCGCCTCGGCGCTGATCAGAAAGCCCCTGTCAGCCAGGCGGTCCAGCTGGGCGAAGCCCGAGGCCTGAGCCGCCATCGGCAGCAGGCAAAGGGTGAAGAGAAGCAGCTTCGACAGACGATAACGCATGGCAGCACCACTGTTTGGGTCAGGGTTGAAGGATCAGTGCGAGGAGATCGACGAGAACAGCTGGATGATCAACACCCCTGCCACTATCAGGCCGATGCCGATCACGGCCGGGAGGTCGGGGCGCTGGCCGTAGACCACCAGCCCCACCACGGCGACCAGCACGATACCCAGCCCCGCCCAGATGGCGTAGGCGATGCCCACCGGTATCGTGCGCAGCACCAGGGAGAGCATGTAGAAGGCCAGCGCATAGCCGACTACCACTAGCAGGCTCGGCCACAACCGGGTAAAGCCCTCGGTGGCCTTGAGCGCACTGGTGGCGACCACCTCGGCCACGATGGCCAGCGCCAGGTAGACGAGGGCCATTACATCTCCCCTCCCCCGGGCACCAGACCGGGGTCATGGGGCAACTCGACCGCGAGCTTCCACAAGGTCTGGCCGCTGACGTGGTACTTCTGCTCGAAGGGGGTCAGGGGATCGCCATCTGGCTCATGGCTTATCACCTGGGCCTCGTATCCCGTGGCCTGCACTACTGCCAAGGCGAACTCCTCCACATAGAGCCGCCAGTTGGAACGCAGCTCCAGGCGCCCTCCCAGAGCCAGGATCACCGGCAGGATCGGATGCCCCTGCCAGCGCATCTTGAGATGGGCCGGCTTCGGGTAGGGATTGGGATAGAGCAGGTAGTGGCGAGCGGGTCGCCAGCCATCCGCCAACGCCAGACGCCAGAAGTCCACCAGGTCGGCGCGAACCAGCAGGGCGTTGTCGGGCAGCGGCCCGTGTTCACGGCTAAGGCGACTCTCGCTGCGATCCACCCCGATCACTGCATGGTCCGGGAAACATGCCGCCAGACGGCGAGTCGAGAGCCCCACCCCGCAACCACTATCAAGGATCAACGGCATCCCTGAGCGGTCGGCCAACCAAGTCCGGGCTTCCCGGAAGGCCGTCCAGGTATGCTCGGCCATCGGCTTGCGCAGCGGGTGCTCCAGCGCGCGCGCTACCCGCCGAGCCAGATCCTCGTGAGGGCCTGACTGTTTGGTGTCGATGGAACGGGAACTGGCATGCATGGAAGGCACCGCAGATTCGAATGAGCGACGATTCTAGCAGCCTGCTCAGTGTGTCGAAATGCAAAAAGCCCCGCCCTCGAAAGAGGGCGGGGCTATTTTATATGGGTGACTGAATATGGGTGACTGACGATGGCTTGGCCGGGACTCTTCATGGGGAGCGCCCCTAGAACGACGAAACCCCGACCATTGGCCGGGGTTTCTGAATAAGTGCCTGAC
>PWIZ01000049.1 GCA_003560175.1 Halomonas sp.
CGATGCCGCTGCCTGGCAGCAGGCACTGGCCTAGTGGTATCACCGCCGTTCACCGACGCAACCCCCAGCCGGCCATGAAGCCAGCAGGCGTCCCTGCACCGATCAACGGGCACCGATCAACGAGAGAATTACCATGCATCGACTCGACCAGCAGTTCATCGACAATCAGTGGGTCCGCTCTCGCGGCACCCGATACCTGCCGGTGGTGAATCCCTATCAGGAGGAGGTGATCGCCGAGGTGACCGCCGGCGCCCCTCAGGACGTGGATGACGCCGTGGCGGCCGCACGGCGCGCCCTGCCGGCCTGGCGCTCGCTCGGCGGTGCCAAGCGAGCCATCTATCTCGAAGGTTTCGCCACCGCGTTGACCCGTCGACGCGAGGCCCTGATCCGCCTCTCGTCCACCAACAACGGCAAGGTGCTCGCCGAGGCCGCCATCGACCTCGACGATGCCATCGCCTGCTATCGCTATTATGCCGACCAGGCGCGGCGTCTGGATGAACGCCAGGGGGCTGTGGTGTCCGTCGAGATGGCCGACGTCGAGGCGCGGTGCTACCACGACCCGGTGGGCGTCGTCGGCCTGATCACCCCCTGGAACTTCCCGTTGGTGACCAGCGCCTGGAAGCTTGCGCCTGCGCTGGCGGCAGGGTGCACCGCGGTGCTGAAACCTTCGGAGGTGACGCCACTGCCCGAGCAGGCGCTGGCCGAGATCGCCCTGGAGATCGGCCTGCCCAGCGGTGTCCTCAATCTGTTGAACGGCGATGGCGAGGGCATTGGCGCGCCCTTGAGCCGGCATGCCGGTATCGACAAGGTCTCCTTCACCGGCAGCAACCGGGTGGGCGAGGCGGTGATGGCCGCCGTCGCCGAGCGGACGGTCGGCGTCTCCCTGGAACTGGGCGGCAAGTCGCCGATCCTGGTCATGGAGGATGCCGATCCGGAACAGGCCGCCGATTGGGTGATGGCCGGCATCTACTTCAATGCGGGGCAGATCTGTTCGGCCACCTCGCGGCTGCTGGTCCACGAGGCGGTTGCCGATTCTCTATATGCGGCCCTGGAAAAGCGCATCGATGCTCTGGTGCTGGGAAATCCCCTGGCAGAACAGACCGACATGGGGCCGCTGACCAATGCACGCCAGCGCGAGACGGTGAACCATTATCTGGCCCTGGCAGAGCAGGAGGGATTGCCCGTGGTACGAGACGGCCGCCATCGCCAACTGCCTTCCTGCGGCTACTTCGTCGCCCCCACCCTCTATCGAGACGTCCCCCTGACGAGCCGCCTGTGGAAGGAGGAGATCTTTGGACCGGTACTCTGCGGGCATAGCGTGGCGAATGAGCAGGAGGCCATCACACTGGCCAACGACAGTGATTTCGGGCTGGCCGCCACGGTCATCAGTGGTGACAGTGACCGTGCCCGGCGTATCGGGCGTGAACTCAGGGCCGGCAGCATCTGGTTCAACACTGAGCAGCTGGTGCTGCCGGAAACCGGCTGGGGAGGATTCAAGCGCAGCGGTATCGGCCGTGAGCTGGGCCCCTGGGGCCTCGCCAGCTACCTGGAGGTCAAGCACGTGATCGGCCCTGCACACGGCTAGTCGGTTTGGCGACGCAGTATCAGGATGAGGTTATTGGCGGGCATGGGGAGCACTCGCGCGAGGAGGAGGCCGTAGCGCTGTGCTTCCTCCTCGACCTCAGCCAGATCGCGGATGCCCCATTGGGGATCCCGTCGCCGCAGGTCGGCGTCGAAGGCCGCGTTGCTGGCCGCCGTATGGCACCCCTCCCGCCGGAACGGCCCGTAGAGCACCACCACGCCTCCCGGCGCCAGGCAGGCGGTCGCCCCCGCCATCAGCGCCTCGCTGGCCGTCCAGGGTGAAATATGCAGCAGGTTGATAGCCACCACGGCATCGAAGCGCTCCGCCGGCCACTCGCCGGTCACGTCAAGTCGCAGGGGCTTGCACAGGTTGTCCAGACGCACGGCTTCGCTCCAGGCGGCGATGGAGGCCAGCGCACGGGGATGGGGGTCACTGGGCTGCCAGATCCAGCCGGGAACGGCACCCGCGAAGTGGACGGCGTGCTCGCCGCTGCCGCTGGCGACCTCAAGCACGCGCGCCCTGGCGGGCAATACCTCTCTCAGGACCCGGAGGATCGGCTGTCGGTTGCGGGCCGCAGCGGGGCTCTGCAGGCGAGAATCGATCATGGCGCTCCTCATGGCCACTGTCTCGGCGGTTGGCTACTTACTGCCCCGGGGCTTGCCCGGAGAACCGCCGGATTTCGCGCGCGCCCCCGAGGGTCGCCCGCCCTTGGGCGGCTTGCCAGCCGCCCCCCCCTTGTCTGATGTCCTGCGCCTCGCGGGCTTGCCGCTGGCCGCTTTACCGCCGGCTGATTTGCCGCCTGCAGGGGGGCTGCCTTCGCCACGGCGAAGAGGTTTTCGCTGCTGGCTCCCCGCCTTTCCGGCTACCGCTTTCTTTGGCCCCGCCTTGCCGCCCTTGTGCCGGGCCTTGCGACGGCCAGGCGTCTGGGTCTCGGAAGCGGAGTGCTCGGTCATGGCGAGAATCTCCGACACCTCTTTGGGTGTCAGGTCGCGCCAATCTCCCGTTGCCAACCCCTTGAGGGACACGTTCATGATGCGGATCCGCTCGAGCTTGACCACCTCATAGCCGAACACCTCGCACATGCGGCGAATCTGGCGGTTCAGCCCCTGGACCAGGGTGATGTTGAAGACGAACCGGGACTCCTTGACCACCGGACACTTCCTGGTGACCTCGCCGAGGATCGGCACGCCGCCGCCCATCCCCTGGATGAACTCATCGGTGATGGGCTTGTTGACGGTGACCCGGTACTCCTTCTCGTGCTGGTTGCTCGCCCGCAGGATGCGGTTGACCAGGTCACCGTTGTTGGTCAGGAAGATAAGGCCCTCGGAGTCCTTGTCCAGTCGGCCGATGGGAAAGATACGCGCACCGTGCTTGACGAAGTCGACGATATTGGCCTTCTCGCTGGGCTCGGTGGTGCTGACGATGCCCACCGGCTTGTTGAGGGCGATGAACACCAGATCCTCTTCCTCCAGCGCCAGCGGCTCGATGACCTGGCCGTTGACCTTGACCACGCTGCCCGGGAAGACCTGATCACCGGGCGTGGCTCGACGGCCGTCGATACGCACGTTGCCCTGCTCGATATAGCGGTCGGCTTCCCGCCGCGAGCAGATGCCGCTCTCGCTGATGTATTTGTTGATTCGCCTCGAGAGGGTCTGGGCCAGGGAACGCATCCGGATCAGAGAGGGTAAGACCGAGCAGGCTCGGCACGATGCCGGGCAGTGTAAGGGCTGTCCCGCTCGACGGCCAGCCGGGCGGCTGGCTAGGC
>PWIZ01000377.1 GCA_003560175.1 Halomonas sp.
GAGATGAACCGCGTGGGCATCATGTGCGACCTCTCCCACGTGGGCGCCAGGACCTCCGAAGAGGTGATTCTCGAGTCCCGCAAGCCGGTCTGCTACTCCCACTGCCTGCCCTCCGGTCTCAAGGAACACCCGCGCAACAAGTCCGACGCCGAGCTGAAGTTCATCGCCGACCGTGGCGGCTTCGTCGGCGTGACCATGTTCACCCCCTTTCTGCGCGCCGGCATCGACGCCACCATCGACGACTACGTCGAGGCCATCGAGTACGTGATGAATATCGTCGGCGAGGACGCCATCGGCATCGGCACCGACTTCACCCAGGGCCACGGCGAGGAGTTCTTCGAGCGGCTCACCCATGACAAGGGCTATGCCCGCCGCCTGACCCGCTTCGGCAAGATCATCAACCCCGAGGGGATCCGTACCATTGGTGAGTTTCCCAACCTCACCGAGGCGCTGCTGCGTCGCGGCTTCAGCGAGTCCCTGGTGCGCAAGATCATGGGCGAGAACTGGGTGCGGGTGCTGCGTGACGTGTGGGGGGCATGACAATGACCAGACTGGCCCCCGAACTGCCTATCGAAGTGGATAGCGAAACCGGCGTATGGACTACCGACGCCCTGCCCATGCTCTATGTGCCGCGACACTTCTTCATCAACAACCATGTGGCCGTGGAGGAGGCGCTGGGCGCCGAGACATATGCCGAGATCCTCTACCACGCCGGCTACAAGAGCGCCTGGCACTGGTGCCAGAAGGAGGCCGAGCGGCACGGGCTCGAGGGGATAGATGTCTTCGAGCATTACATGAAGCGGCTCTCCCAGCGCGGCTGGGGTCGTTTCTTCGTGGAAGCCATCGACCTCGACGCCGGCACCTGCCGGGTGCGCCTCGAGCACAGCGCCTTCGTCTACCAGCTGGGCAAGGTGGGGCGAAAGCTCGAATACATGTTCACCGGCTGGTTCGCCGGCGCCATGGACCAGATCCTCACCGCCCGCGGCAGCACGCTGCGCACCGTCGCCGAGCAGACCCAGAGCGCCGCCGAACAAGGCTGCGACGTGGGTGTTTTCGAGACCAAGTCGCTGACCGGCGCCGCCCGCTAAGCCCCGGGAACGAGGAGAGAGAACCATGGCATTTGATGCGATCTTCCAGCCGATCGAGATCGGCAAGCTCACCATCCGTAACCGGGTCGTCAGCACCGCCCATGCCGAGGTGCATGCCACCGACGGGGGCATGACCACCGAGCGCTACATCGGGTACTACGAGGAGAAGGCCAAGGGCGGCTGTGGCCTGTGTATCTGCGGGGGTTCCTCCGTGGTCTCCATCGACAGCCCCCAGGGCTGGTGGAGCTCGGTGAACCTCACCACCGACCGCATCATCCCGCATTTCCAGAACCTGGCGGATGCCGTCCATAAGCACGGCGGCAAGATCATGATCCAGATCACCCATATGGGGCGCCGCTCCCGGTGGGATGGCTTCGACTGGACGACCCTGCTGTCGCCCTCGGGCATCCGCGAGCCGGTGCACCGCTCCACCTGCAAGACCATCGAGGAGGAGGAGATCTGGCGCATCATCGGCGACTTCGCCCAGGCCGCGCGCCGGGCCAAGGAAGGGGGCCTCGACGGCGTCGAGCTCTCTGCCGTACACCAGCACCTGATCGACCAGTTCTGGAGCCCGCGGGTCAACAAGCGCGAGGACGAGTGGGGTGGCAGCTTCGAGAACCGCATGCGCTTCGGCATGGAGGTGCTAAAGGCGGTCCGCGCTGAGGTGGGCGACGACTTCGCGGTGGGGATGCGCATCTGCGGCGATGAGTTCCACCCGGATGGCCTCTCCCACGATGACATGAAGCAGATCGCCGCCTACTACGACGCCACCGGCCAGGTGGACTTCTTCGGCGTGATCGGCTCCGGATGCGACACCCACAACTCGCTGGCCAACGTCATTCCCAACATGTCCTTCCCGCCGGAGCCCTTCCTGCATCTGGCGGCGGGCATCAAGGACGTGGTCAACGTGCCGGTGATCCACGCCCAGAACATCAAGGACCCCAATCAGGCCCAGCGTATCCTCGAGGGCGGCTATGTGGACCTGGTGGGCATGACCCGGGCACAGATCGCCGACCCCCACCTGATCGCCAAGATCAAGATGGGTCAGGTCGACCAGATCAAGCAGTGCGTGGGTGCCAACTACTGCATCGACCGCCAGTACCAGGGCCTTGACGTGTTGTGCATCCAGAACGCCGCCACGGCCCGGGAGTACATGGGCCTGCCCCATCTCATCGAGAAGAGCGGGGGCCCCAGGCGCAAGGTGGTCGTCGTGGGTGGTGGCCCCGGCGGCATGGAGGCGGCCCGCGTCGCCGCCGAGCGTGGCCACAAGGTCACCCTGTTCGAGGCTGCGGAGGCATTGGGCGGGCAGATCACCATCGCCGCCCAGGCCCCGCAGCGTGACCAGATCGCCGGGATCACTCGCTGGTACCAGCTGGAGCTGGCGCGCCTGAATGTGGATCTGCGCCTGGGGACCCGCGCCGACGAGGCGACGCTGCTCGACCTGCGCTCGGATATCGTGGTGCTGGCCACCGGCGGCCAACCCTTCCTTAGCCAACATCCGGAGTGGGGCTACTCGGAGAATGTCGAGGATAGCCTGGTGGTCAGCACCTGGGACGTGCTCTCCGGCAAAGTGGCGCCAGGCAAGAATGTGCTGGTGTATGACGCGATCTGTGAGTTCTCGGGCGTTTCGGCGGCGGACTACCTGGCCGACAAGGGCGCCAAGGTGGAGATCGTCACCGATGACATCAAGCCGGGTGCCGCGGTGGGCGGCACCACCTTCCCCACCTACTATCGCAGCCTCTACGAGAAGGAGGTGATCATGACCTCCGACCTGATGCTGCATAAGGTCTACCGCGAGGGCGACGGCCTGGTGGCGGTGCTCGAGAACGAGTACACCGGCGCCCTGGAAGAGCGGGTGGTCGACCAGGTGGTGGTGGAGAACGGCGTGCGTCCCGACGAGGCGCTGTACTACGCCCTCAAGGCGCAGTCCCGCAACAGGGGCCAGCTGGACCTGGAGGCGCTCTACGCCATCCAGCCCCAGCCCTGCCTGAGCGAGGAGGGGGACGGCTTCCTGCTGTTCCGCCTGGGTGACTGCACGGCGCCGCGCAATACTCATGCGGCCATCTACGACGCCCTGCGGATCTGCAAGGACTTTTAACCCTTAGCTGGAAGCCCGAAGCTTGAAGCGGGAAGGAAAACCCGGGCTTTTCGCCCTTTCTTCCAGCTTTCGGCTTCCAGCTTCCAGCTTGCCGATGAGGTGAGCGAGATGCTCGAGACCCTGCTGCCAATACTTATCTTCGCCGCTCTGGGCCTGGCGGTGATCGGCGCCTGGCGGCGTATCCGCCTGTGGCGTCAGGGGCGTTCCTCCTCCGTGCCGCTGCTCAAGGGGCTGGCGGCCCTGCCGCGCCGCTACCTGGTGGATCTGCATCACGTGGTGGGGCGCGACAAGGCGATATCCCACACCCACGTGGCCACTGCCGGTGGCTTCGTGGCCGCCGCCGTGTTGATGATTCTGGTACATGGTCTGGGACTAGGCGCTTCAGAAGGACTGGGGAGAATGCTGGGCTGGCCGCTGCTGGCGGCCAGCGCCACCATGTTTGTGGGCAGCCTGTTCGTGGCCCGGCGCCGGCGCCATCCACCCGCCCGGCTCTCCAAGGGGCCCTGGATGCGACTGCCCAAGAGCCTGATGGCGTTTTCGCTGGGTGTCTTCCTGATCACCCTGCCCACGGTGGGTGTGCTTCCCGCAGGCTTTCTCGAAGGGAGCGGTAGCTGGATCCTGGCGTTGGTACTGGCCGCGGTGGTGGCCTGGGGGCTGGGCGAGATGGTCGTCGGCATGACCTGGGGCGGGCCCATGAAGCATGCCTTCGCCGGCGCTCTGCACCTGGCCTTCCACCGCCGCGCCGAGCGCTTCTCCACGAAGCAGGGAGGCGCGGGCCGCTCCACCGGCCTCAAGGCGCTGGACCTGAAGGATGAGACGGCGCCACTGGGGGTCGAGACGCCCGCCGACTTCACCTGGAATCAGCTGCTCGGCTTCGACGCCTGCGTGCAGTGCGGTCGCTGCGAGGCGGTGTGCCCGGCCTTCGCCGCCGGTCAGCCGCTCAACCCCAAGAAGCTGATCCAGGACATGGTGGTGGGCTTGGCCGGGGGCAGCGATGCCAAATACGCCGGCACTCCCCACCCTTCACAAGGGCTTGGCGGCAAGCCGGTGGGCGAGCACCATGGCGGTCCTCATGGGCCGATTGTGGCTCGCGAGGGAACGGCGCTGGTCGATGCCGAGACCCTGTGGTCCTGCACCACCTGCCGCGCCTGCGTGGAGGAGTGTCCGATGATGATCGAGCATGTGGACGCCATCGTCGATATGCGTCGGCACCTGACCCTGGAGCGCGGCGAAACGCCCAACAAGGCTCCCGAGGTGCTCGACAACCTCATCGCCACTGACAACCCCGGCGGCTTCGCCCCCGGGGCTCGCATGCACTGGGCCGCCGACCTCAACCTGCCGCTGATCGCCGACCTGCAACAGGTCGATGTCCTGCTGTGGCTCGGCGATGGCGCCTTCGACATGCGCAACCAGCGCACGCTGCGCGCGCTGGTCAAGGTGTTGCGCGCGGCAGAGGTGGACTTCGCGGTACTGGGCAGCGAAGAGCGGGACAGCGGCGACGTGGCCAGGCGCCTGGGCGACGAGGCCACCTTCCAGTCCCTGGCCCGGCGCAATATCGCCACCCTGAATCAATACCGCTTCCAGCAGATCGTGACCTGCGACCCCCACAGTTTTCATGTGCTGGGCAACGAGTACGGCGCCTTTTATCCGCAAGGGCAGGGCGGCCACTATCGCGTCAGTCACCACAGTACCTTTATCGCCGAGCTCTATGATGCGGGTCGGCTGACGTTCTCGCCCTGGGAGGGCGGCAGTGTCACCTACCACGACCCTTGTTATCTGGGCCGCTACAACGGGGAGTACGAGGCGCCACGTCGGGTCCTCGAGGCACTGGGCATTCGGCTCAACGAGATGGAGCGCTCCGGCTTCCGCTCGCGCTGCTGCGGCGGCGGCGGTGGGGCGCCGATCACCGATATCCCCGGCGAGCGCCGGATACCCGACATGCGCATGAACGACATCGAGGAGACGGGCGCCGAACTGGTGGCGGTGGGCTGTCCCCAGTGCACCGCCATGCTGGAGGGGGTAGTGGACAAGACGGCAGAGGTGCGCGATATCGCCGAACTGGTGGCCGACGCTCTGGTGACGCCTCCCGCCAGACCGCGCCGGGGTGAGCACCGCTCCCCCGACGCCAGAACCGACGAGGTGGTGTCATGAGCGAGATGTGTCGTCGCGATCCCCGCCGCGAGTGGATTGCCCGCAACCGCCTGCACCCGGAGCATTCGAGCGTGCTCGCGACACTCGGCAGCATAGGCGGCGAGGCCGCCAGCGAATGGCCGGGTCCCAACGGGGTGCTTCGTCGGAATCCTCATGGGATGGGTTTCATTGGCCCCAACGGTATCAAGCGCATCGATCGCAGCGGTGCCCAGCAGGGCGGTCAGGTGCCGGGACGCGGCCGTCAGGCGGCCCTGGCTACCCGCCGCCGTGTCGAAATTCCGGAGCCGGCCTTTCTGGTGGTGGTGGTGCCGGAACGAGTCGGAGGCCGCCTCTCCAGCCATGACAAGGACCTGCTGGGTCTGGCCCGCCGCCTGGCGGATGCCGACCCCGAGCGCCCGGGTGCCGTACTGGCCGTGGTCTTCGGTGAGCATAAGGAGGAGCGTCTTGGTGAGGCGGGTATCGACCGCCTGCTGCACCTGAGAGACGACGCCTATAACGGCTTCGCCCCCGAGCCACGCCTGGCGGCACTGACCGCCGTGGAGCGGGAGCTGGCGCCGCGCCACTGGCTGCTTCCCGACTCCCCCCTGGGCGGTGCCGACCTGGGCCGGCGCCTGGCGGTGCGCCTGGGCGAGCGCCCTGCTACCGGTGTCTGGCAGATCGAGGCCGATGTTGAGGCACCGCTGGGCTGGCGCTGTACCACCCGCGGGGCGGCGGAGAGTCTGGATATCCGGCGTCCCCTGCCGCGGGTCGCCCTGGCGCTCGCCGAGTGCGCCGAACCGGTGGACGAGACCCGTCATGCCGCCGAGCCTCTGGCGCTTGCCATCGAGCCACCCGTGACCCTGTCGCGCATTGAGGACTTGGGGCAGGTGGCGGTGGACCCCGCCGGCGTGGCGCTGGCCGAGGCGGAGTTTATCCTCTCGGCAGGCAATGGCGTCAAGGATTGGGAGGGTTTCCATCACGCCGCCAGGGTGCTGGGGGCCACGGAGGGCGCCTCACGGGTGGCGGTGGACGACGGTTATATGGCGCGTGATCGTCAGGTGGGGGCCTCCGGCACCTGGGTCACCGCCCGGGTCTATCTGGCAGTAGGGATTTCGGGGGCGATTCAGCACCTGCAGGGCATTCAGAGTTGCGACAAGGTGGTCGCCATCAACCTCGACCCCGGCTGCGACATGATCAAGCGCGCCGACCTGGCGGTGATCGGCGAAGCCGCCGAGATCCTCGCCGCCCTGGTGGCCAAGGTGGAACAGCAGCGAGGAGGGCAGCGCGATGCGGCCTGAACAGCAGGTTATCGAGATGGTGGTGCTGGTTTCGGTGGGTCGACACCCCATCACCGGGCGCGCCAGACGATCCGATCAGGACGCCAGGGGCCTGGAGCTGGCCCTGGGCCTGGAGCAGCAGTTACCCGGCAGTTGGATCAGCCTGCTGCACGCCGGCCCGCGCAGCGAGGCGAGCGAATCGGCCCTGCGCGGCTACTTAGGTATGGCCGCAGGCGCTGGCATGGCCTCGGGCGCCGACCAGGGGCTGCAGAGCCTGATGCTGCTGGAACAGCCGGAGGGGGCCGATGCCATCTCGGCCCTGGCCGAACACCTGGCCGAGGCCATGCCGCAGCTGGTGATCACCGGCACCCGGGCCGAGCGTGGTGAAGGCTCGGGGCTGCTGCCCTATGCCCTGGCCGAGCGTCTCGGCTGGCCCCTGGTCAATGGCCTGGCGGCGGTGGAGAAGGTGGAGAATGGCATGGCGACCCTGCTCCAGGCACTGCCCCGAGGCCAGCGCCGACGCCTGCAGGTGCGTTTGCCCGCCATCATCAGCGTGGACGCTGCGGCCCCGGCGGCACGCCAGAGTGCGTTCGGTCCGGCCCGCCGTGGCAAGCTCGAGGCCACCCCGGTGGCCGCCGAGCTCGACCAAGAGCTGACCGAGTGGCAGATGACCCCGGCGCGCAAACGGCCCAAGCGCCTGAAGATCATCAAGGCCGCCTCGGCCCGGGACCGTTTCAAGGCCGCCGCCGCCAAGGCGGAGGGGGGCAGTGGACAGGTGCTGGAGGGCGTCAGCAGCGAGCAGGGCGCAGACGCGATTTTCACGCTGCTCAACGAGGAGGGCGTGCTGCGCCGTTGACAAGGCGGCCTGCCGCGGGATGGCGGCTCCTTTCCCGCACGACCGTTAAGCGATGTCTCGAACAGGCATGCGAGTGCCTCTGTGGAGCAAGTGGGACGCCCGAGAGGGCTTAGGCTGGAAAGGCGGAATTGTCCGCCCCTTTCACGCTTTAAGTGATAACAATATCGAGGAGCGAGCCATGAGTGCAGCCAATCGCGGAGTCGTCTACAAGGGTCCGGGGCAAGTCGCCGTCGAATCCATTCCCTATCCGGAGCTCGCCCTCGGCAATCGCAAATGCGACCACGGCGTGATCCTGAAGGTCGTTACTACCAACATCTGTGGCAGCGATCAGCATATGGTGCGTGGCCGCACGACCGCTCAGTCCGGCCTGGTTCTGGGTCACGAGATCACCGGCCGCGTCATCGAGTGCGGCCGCGATGTCGAATACATCCAGCCGGGCGACCTGGTGTCGGTGCCGTTCAATATCGCCTGCGGTCGCTGCCGCAACTGCAAGGAGGGTCGGACCGGCATCTGCCTCAACGTCAACCCGGCGCGTCCCGGTGCCGCCTACGGCTACGTCGATATGGGCGGCTGGGTCGGCGGCCAGACCGAGTACGTCATGGTGCCCTACGCGGACTTCAACCTGCTGAAGTTCCCGGACGCCGACCAGGCCATGGAGAAGATCCGTGACCTGACCCTGCTCTCCGACATCTTTCCCACCGGTTTCCACGGCTGCGTGACCGCCGGCGTCGGCCCCGGCAGCACCGTCTATATCGCCGGTGCAGGCCCGGTGGGTCTGGCCGCGGCGGTCTCCGCCCAGCTGCTGGGCGCGGCCTGCGTGATCGTCGGCGACATGATCGAGGAGCGCCTGGCCCAGGCGAGGAGCTTTGGCTGCGAGACCCTCGACCTGACCCAGGACGGCGACATGGCCGACAGGATCGAGGTGATCCTCGGCGAGCGTGAGGTCGATGCCTTCGTCGACTGCGTCGGTTTCGAGGCCCATGCCTGCGGCTGCCACCACGGCAAGGAGGCGCCTGCGACCGTGCTCAACTCGGCCATGTCGCTGACCCGTGCCGGCGGTCAGATCGGCATCCCGGGCCTCTACGTGACCGAAGACCCGGGGGCGGCCGACGAAGCCGCCCAGCAGGGGGCCCTGAGCATGCGCTTCGGCCTCGGCTGGGCCAAGTCCCATAGCTTCCACACCGGCCAGTGCCCGGTGATGAAGTACCATCGCCCGCTGATGCAGGCGATCCTCTTCGGCAAGGTCAAGATCGCCGATGCGGTGAATGTCCAGATGATCACCCTGGATCAGGCCCCCCAGGGCTACGCCGACTTCGATGGAGGCGCCGCCAAGAAATTCGTCATCGACCCCCACGGCAGCGTGGCTGCCTGAACGCAGTGACTCGCCCCGGCTCGAGGCCGGGGCCATTCCCGCAGCCACCCTCATCTGTCCAGAGAATGACACCATGGCCTGTCCGACATTGCCCCATCCCAAAGCTGGTGCCAACATGAAATCAGGAGCCTGTCACAGGGCTGGCCGGCCAATATCCGGGAGCCGGTGTTCATGGTGGATGGCCCCGCCAGACAGAGCGTTCCCGGGCAAGCGCCCACCGATAACAATGAGCACGCCATGACCGTCGAGACCGTCACTCCCCAGCGCCGTTTCCGCGGCCGGCCCCGTGGCCGCGACCTGCCCCCCGTCGCCCTGGCTTCCCTGCGCCAGCTGCTCGGTGACGAGCGCAGCGACCCGGAACGCCGTCGACGTGACCGGCTGATCGAGCACCTGCACGCCATCCAGGACGCCCACGGCTATCTGTCCATGGTGGCGTTGCGGGCACTGGCCGCCTACATGGCCCTGCCCATGGCCGCGGTCTACGAGACGGCAACGTTCTACGCCCACTTCGACGTGGTCCACGACGACCAGGCGCCGCCCCCGGCGGTGACGGTGCGGGTCTGCGATTCGCTCTCCTGCCAGCTGGCCGGCGCCGCGACGCTCAAGGCGCAGCTGGAGTCCGGCCTCGATCCTGAAGCGGTACGGGTGGTGCGGGCGCCCTGCATGGGACGCTGCGATACCGCGCCGGTGGTGGAGGTGGGGCACCACCATGTGCTGTTCGCCACCGCCGAGGGCGTGGAGGCGGTGGTGGATACCGGTCACTATCATCCCGAGGCGATTCTCTGGCAGCGCCTGGCGGAGTATCGCGAGGAAGGCGGCTACGGGCTGCTCGCCGACTGCCGCGAGGGGCGCGTGACGGTCGAGACGCTGATGGAGACACTCGAGCGTTCCAACCTGCGCGGCCTTGGCGGCGCGGGCTTCCCCACCTTCAAGAAGTGGCACTTCGTGCGTCAGGAGCCGGGGCCGCGCTACTGCGCCATCAACGCCGACGAGGGCGAGCCCGGCACCTTCAAGGATCGCCACTACCTGGAGCGTTCGCCGCACCGCTTTTTGGAAGGCGCCCTGGTCAGCGCCTGGGCGGTGGAGGCCGAGGCGCTCTATATTTACCTGCGCGACGAGTACCCCGGCCTGCATCGGGTACTCGGCGAGGCGATCAATGAGCTCGAGGCCGCCGGCCTGGTGGCGCCGGGCGATATCGTGCTGCGTCGCGGCGCCGGCGCCTATATCTGCGGCGAGGAGTCGGCGATGATCGAGTCCCTGGAGGGCAAGCCCGGCAAGCCGCGCCATCGCCCCCCCTTCGTCGCCCAGAAGGGGCTCTTCGACCGGCCCACCCTGGTCAACAACGTCGAGACCGTCTATTGGATTCCGCGGATCTGGGAAAAGGGCGCCGACTGGTTTGCCGGTCAGGGCCGCCACGGCCGGTCGGGCCTGCGCAGCTTCTCGCTCTCGGGCCGGGTCCGGCGCCCCGGGGTGCACCTGGCCCCCGCCGGTATCACCCTCAATGAGCTGGTCGAGGAGTACGGTGGTGGCATGGCCGAGGGGCACCGGCTGGCGGGCTATCTGCCCGGCGGCGCCTCCGGCGGCATCCTGCCGGCCAGCAAGGCGGACATTCCGCTGGATTTCGATACGCTTCAGGAGCACGGCTGCTTTATCGGCTCGGCGGCGATCATCGTGCTCTCCGACCAGGATGACCTGCAGGCGGTGGCCACCAATCTGCTGGCCTTCTTCGCCGACGAATCCTGCGGCCAGTGCACGCCCTGCCGGGTGGGCACCGAGAAGATGCTGGCGCTGCTCGAGCGTGACGAGTGGCGGGTCGAGGCGCTCGAGCGGTTGGCCCAGGTGATGAGGGACGCCTCCATCTGTGGCCTGGGCCAGGCGGCGCCCAATCCGGTGCTGGGGCTGCTCAAGGATTTTCGCCATGAGCTCGCCGCCCAGCACATCATCGTCAAGGGGTGAGGGAGATAAGCATGCCGACCGAGAGAGCCAACGTGGCCGAGAGAGACGAGTCCTTCACCCTGACCCTGGATGGCGCCGAGGTGAGCGCCTTCCCCGGCGAGACCCTGTGGCAGGTGGCCAGGCGCGCCGGCGAGACCATTCCGCACCTCTGCTTTAAGGAGGCCCCGGGCTACCGCAGCGACGGCAACTGTCGCGCCTGCATGGTGGAGGTCGAGGGCGAGCGCGTGCTGGCGGCGAGCTGCCTGCGCGAGGCGGTCCCCGGCATGGTGGTGAAAAGCGCCAGCTCCGAGCGCGCCCGGGTCTCCCGCGAGGGCGTCATGGAACTGCTGATCGCCGACCAGCCCGAGCGCGACGCCAGCCCCGACCGCTCGAGCCACTTCTGGGCCATGGCCGATGCGTTGGCCATCGATGCCGCCGCGGTTCGCGACTGGCTGCCGTCCCGGGCCGAGCGCGCGGCGCCCACGGTTCACCACGTGGCTGAGCGGTCGGCCTCGCTGCCCCATGCCGGTGGACACGATGCCACCCACTCGGCCATGGCCGTCAACCTCGACGCCTGCATCGAGTGCAACCTCTGCGTGCGCGCCTGCCGCGAGGTCCAGAGCAACGACGTCATCGGCATGGCCCATCGCGGCGCCGCCGCGAAGATCGTCTTCGACTTCGATGATCCCATGGGCGACAGCACCTGCGTGGCCTGCGGCGAGTGCGTCCAGGCCTGCCCCACCGGGGCGCTGATGCCGGCGACGCTGATCGACGCAAAGGGCCGAGGCGATTCGCAGGCGGCCGATCGCCAGGTCGACTCGGTGTGTCCCTACTGCGGGGTGGGCTGCCAGCTCACCTACCATATCAAGGATGAGCAGATCCTCTTCGTCGAGGGCCGCGACGGACCCTCCAACCAGGGGCGCCTGTGCGTCAAGGGACGCTTCGGCTTCGACTATCCTTACCATCCTGCGCGCCTCACCCGACCGTTGATCCGCAAGGCCGGCGTGCCCAAGGGGCTCGACCCAGACTTCGAGCCCGCTCAGCCGCTGACCCATTTTCGCGAGGCCAGCTGGGCGGAGGCGCTGGACCTCGCCGCCGACGGCCTGGCGGCGATCAAGTCGGCCCAGGGGCCCGATGGCCTGGCCGGCTTCGGCAGCGCCAAGTGCTCCAACGAGGAGGCCTGGCTGTTCCAGAAGCTGGTGCGCGTCGGCTTCGGCTCCAACCATGTCGACCACTGCACCCGGCTGTGCCACGCCAGCTCCGTGGCGGCACTGATGGAGTGCATCGGCTCCGGCGCCGTGACCGCCTCCTTCATGCAGGCGCTGCAAGCCGACGTGGTGATCCTCACCGGCTGCAACCCGGCGATCAACCACCCGGTGGCGGCCACCTACTTCAAGCAGGCGGCACGCAACGGCACCAAGCTGATCATCCTCGACCCCCGCGGCCAGGCGCTGGACGCCTACGCTCATCGCAGCGTGCGCTTCACGCCCGGCGGCGACGTCTCGCTCTACAACGCCATGCTCAACGTCATCGTCGAGGAGGCCCTGTATGATCAGGCCTATATCGATGCCCACACCGAGGGCTTCGCGGCGCTCAAGGCCCATGTCCAGAACCTCACCCCCGAGGCGATGTCGCCGGCCTGTGGCGTCGCCCCCGACCAGATTCGCGAGCTGGCCCGCCTCTACGCCCGCGCCGACAAGGCGATGATCTTCTGGGGCATGGGCATCTCCCAGCACGTGCATGGGACCGACAACGCCCGCTGCCTGATCTCGCTGGCGCTGGCCTGCGGCCAGACCGGTCGCCCCGGCACCGGCCTGCACCCGCTACGGGGCCAGAACAACGTCCAGGGCGCCTCGGATGCCGGCATGATTCCCATGGTGCTGCCCGATTACCAGCCGGTGACCGACGCCCAGGTCCGCGCCGCCTTCGAGGAGCTCTGGAACACCGAGCTCGAGGCGACGCCGGGGCTCACCGTGGTGGAGATCATGGACGCCATTGCGGCCGGGACCATCAAGGGGATGTATATCCTCGGCGAGAACCCGGCGATGTCCGACCCGGATCTCGATCATGCCCGGGCGGCCATGGCCAAGCTCGAGCACCTGGTGGTGCAGGATCTCTTCGTCACCGAGACCGCCCAGTTCGCCGACGTCATCCTGCCGGCCTCGGCCTGGCCGGAGAAGGATGGCAGCGTCACCAACACCA
>PWIZ01000428.1 GCA_003560175.1 Halomonas sp.
GAAGAAGCCCTGCGCCAGCACCTTGATCAGCATGAAGGCCACTAATCCAAACGCATAGGCCCTGAGGCTCATCGCCGCCATGGCGATGTCGTGCTCGGTCATGGCGCCGTAGTGGAACAGCGAGATCAACAGCGGCTCGGCGAGTATCGCCAGGGCCAGAGCCGCCGGCAGCCCAAGCAGCAGCACGGCGCGGATCGCCCAGTCGAGCATCGCGCTGAAATGCTGGCCAGACTTCTCCGCGTGGCGCTTGGAGAGCGCCGGCAGGATCACGGTGCCGATGGCGATGCCGAAGACCCCCAGCGGCAGCTCCACCAGGCGGTCGGAGTAGTAGAGCCAGGAGACGCTGCCCGGCGCCAGCAGGGAGGCGAGGACGGTGTCGAGCAGCAGGTTGATCTGGGAGACCGAGACGCCGAACAGCGCCGGCGCCATCAGCACCATGATCTGCTTCACTCCGGGGTGCACGAAGCTCGGCCAGGGCCTGGGCATCAGCCCCAGGCGCACCAGGAAGGGCACCTGGAAGGCGAGCTGGGCCACGCCGGCGATCAGCACCCCCCAGGCCAGGGCCATGGCCGGCTCGGTCATCAGCGGGGTGAGCAGCAGCGCCGCACCGATCAGCGAGAGGTTGAGCAGCACCGGGGTGAAGGCCGGGATGGCGAAGCGGTTCCAGGTGTTGAGCACGCTGCCGGCGAAGGCGGTGAGCGAGACCAGCAGCAGGTAGGGGAAGGTGAGCCGCAGCATGTCGGCAGTGAGCGCCAGCTTGGCCGGGTCGCGGCCGAAGCCGGGGGCGAAGACCCACACCAGCCAGGGGGCGGCCACCATGAACAGCGCGGTGAGCAGCGCCAGCACCGCGGTAAGGCTGCCCGAGACCGCGTCGAGCAGCTCGCGCACCTCGCGCTTGCTGCCCCGGGTGGCGTACTCCGAAAGCACCGGCACGAAGGCCTGGTTGAAGGCTCCCTCGGCGAACAGCCGGCGCATGAAGTTGGGGATCTTGAAGGCGACGAAGAAGGCGTCGGCGCCGCTGCCGGCGCCGAACAGGGTGGCCACCACCACGTCGCGCACCAGGCCCATCACCCGGGAGAGCATGGTCATCACGCTGACCACCAGGCCCGAGCGCATCAGCCCGCCGGCCTTGGGGGCCACCACCTTGTCCTGCTCGTCCACCGGCGCGGGTGGCGACTGTTCGCGATCCGTCACGTCTGGGTCCTCACCTGTCTGACAGCCACAAAAAAACCGGCCGCAGCCGGTCTTTCTGCTGGAGGCCCGCCCGAGCGGGGCGAGTCACTCCGTAGGCGTCCGGTCTGCTCAGGCAGCCAGGGCCTTGATGCGCGCGTTCAGGCGGCTCTTCAGGCGGGCAGCCTTCTTCTTGGAGAGCACGTCCTTGTCGGCGATGCGGTCGATGACGCGCTGGGCCTGCTTGAACTCGGCCATGGCGGTGGCGTGGTCGCCGCCGCCGATCGCCTTGATGACGCGCTTGATGTAGGTGCGCACCATGGAGCGCTGACCGGCCTTCAGTACACGACGGCCTTCGGCCTGACGGGCGCGCTTGCGAGCTTGCTTGCTGTTTGCCACTGCTATTGTCTCCTTGGAGATTTTTCGCCGCCCGTGTGGTGACGGCTTCTATAACGTATTGATCCGGCAGGAAGGCGTGAGCCTTTCCGCCGGCCTGGGCCATCTGGCCGACCGCTTGACATCAGCGGTCGTTCACGGGCCGTGTCTGAGAGGATGGCGTATCCTATCATAGCCCTTGCCAAGCTTGCTATAGCACCACCAGGTTGTCGCGGTGGATCAGCTCGGGGGCCTCCATGAAGCCGAGGATCGCCTCGATCTGATGGCTCGGCTTGCCGAGGATGCGCGCGGCATCATCGGCGCCGTAATTGACCAGCCCCTTGGCGACGCGCTGCCCGGCCTCGTCCACGCACTGCACCATGTCGCCGCGGCGGAACTGCCCCGCCACCGCCCTGACCCCCACCGCCAGCAGGCTGGAGCCGCTCTCGCGCAGCACCTTGACCGCCCCGGCATCCAGGGTGAGGGTGCCGCGCACCTGGAGCTGACCGGCCAGCCAGCGCTTGCGCGCCGCCATGGGCGCCTGATCGGGGCGCAGCAGGGTGCCCAGGCGCTCGCCGGCCATCAGCCGGGTCAGCACCTCGGGCTGGCGGCCGCTGGCGATGGCGGTGTAGGCGCCGGAGCGCGCCGCCAGGTGCGCGGCGCGGATCTTGGTGGCCATGCCGCCGCGGCCCAGCGCCCCGCCGCCGCCGGCCACCGCCGCCAGCGCCGGGTCGTCGGCGCGCCCCTCGCTGATCAGCCGCGCCTCGGGGTTGCCGCGCGGGTCGGCGTCGAAGAGCCCCTCCTGGTCGGTGAGGATCACCAGGGCATCGGCCTCCAGCAGGTTGGCCACCAGGGCCCCCAGGGTGTCGTTGTCGCCGAAGCGGATCTCGTCGGTGACCACGGTGTCGTTCTCGTTGATCACCGGCACCACCCGCAGGTCGACCAGGGTGCGCAGGGCCGAGCGGGCGTTAAGGTAGCGCTTGCGATTGGAGAGGTCGTCGTGGGTCAGCAGCACCTGGGCGGTGAGCAGGCCGTGGCGGGCGAAGTGCCCCTCGTAGCACTCGGTGAGGCCGTTCTGACCCACCGCGGCGGCGGCCTGCAGCTCATGCACCGCCGAGGGGCGCGCCTGCCAGCCGAGGCGCACCATGCCGGCGGCCACCGCACCGGAGGAGACCAGCACCACTTCGATGCCGCGGCGATGCAGCGCGGCAACCTGGTCCACCCAGCCGCCGATGGCCGCCTCGTCCAGGCCGCGACCGTCGTTGGTCAGCAGCGCGCTGCCGATCTTCACCACCACCCGGCGGGCACCCACCAGCGCCTCGCGGCCGGGATTGTTAACCCCTTCCTTCATCTTGGTTCCTGAAGTTTGCTGGGTAGGATTGATGGGGCGAGAGCTGAGCATCTACCCAGAGGATCATGCGGCAAGCACAGGATGGTCCAGGCGACGGGCGGCAAACTGCAGTGCCGCCCGGATGTCATCAAGCTCCAGGTCCGGCATCTCTTCAAGCACTTCCTGTGCACTGAGACCCTGGGCCATGAGATCCAGAACATCCATTACCCGGATGCGCATGCCGCGAATGCAGGGCCTGCCACCGCATTGGGCGAGATCAATCGTGATACGACTCAACAGAGTGTCCATCCTGCCTCCCCTTATCCGTCCGACCTACCCTCAGTTTACGCCCTCAGGGCGCGTATTCGACCTCGACGTCGAAGTCGTCGTCATCGAAGTCGTCGTCGTCCTCATCGACCGTCTTGCGCTTGCGGCCAAGGCGCGCCTCGGTGCGGGC
>PWIZ01000401.1 GCA_003560175.1 Halomonas sp.
CGTCGAGCAAGGCCTTCTGGATCGGTGTCAGGGCGGAGTAGAGGCCTTCATACTCTGCCCACAGGCCGGCCTCCACCTCTGCCGCACCCTGCGCGAGCAGCGTGCCCAGATCAGGCGCCGCGCCCAGCTCCAGGGCGACCTGCTTGACGACCGCGGTGAGCAGCTCGGGGCGGTGGCCGACACGCGCGAAGGCCTGCTGCATGTCACTGATATTGAAGGTGTTTCCCGGCGCCAGCTTGGCGTTCATGTCTTTCGTATAGGCCGCCACGAAATCATCACCCAGCAAGGGAAAGGGGGTGACCTGATTGCCGAAGAAGGGCTGATCCCGGTGAAGGACCAGGGTGGCGAGCTTGTCGCGACTGGAGCCGGTGAAGATGAGCCGCAGCCCGTCGCTTTCGGGTCCCAGATTCATCGCATCACGCGCGGCCTTGAGGGCAAACATGGTGTTCATGCCATGCTCCGTGTTCAGCGCATGCTGGGCCTCGTCCACGATCAGCAGCACCGGTTTGCCCACGGCCTGGTGCAGCGCCTGCAGAAGCTGAGTCAGGGTGGTGCCCTCGGGGCGCGGCTCGTCATGGAGCTGCCAGCGCTTCACCCGAGGCTCGTGACGGCGCAGGGCGTCCACGATGGCACCATCGATCAGGCGGCCGGGGTCGGCATCACGATCCGTCCAGAGGTCCACGTAGACCACCTCCCAGCCGCGCTCCGTGGCGGCTGGCGCCAGGTCGTTGCGCAGGAAGGTGCTCTTGCCGGTTCGCCTTGGCGCGGCCAGGAAGAGGCCGGCGCTATAGTCGATCAACCCGCTGCCATCCAGGCCGTCGAGGATACTCTGGGCCAGCGATGGCCGATGAAACAGGAAGCGCTGGATCATCGAATTACCCTCTTTTATGTTTCGTTAAGGATAATTATAGCAGTTTATATAATTTCCGGGGTTTCAGGATGAAGCGAATCCATGGGCGCAGGGGCATCAGGCAGTGCGACCTGGCCTCGACGAAGCGCCCATGACCAGGCAGGAGAGCTCGGCCTGACTCGACGGTGACCTGGGTGAAGGGGGTGCCGTCCAGGATCGCTCTGGGTTAGTTGCCTGGCATCAGCGCCTGCTCGAGCAGGCGTCTCTTGCGGGGCAGCAGACCAACCTCCAGCCCCAATGGCCGGAAGACGCGGTCCATCACCTCGAGGGTGGCGTTGCCCTTGTCACCCTCCAGATCGGAAAGGCTGCGACGGCTGATGCCGACCAGCTCGGCATAGCGCGTCTGGGAGAGGCCGAGCACGTCGCGCCTCAACGCCCGCAGCAGCTGCCCCGTGGTCAGCTCGTCGGCGTAGAGCCGCTGAAGCAGTGCCACCAGCGCCGCTTCACGGTCGTCGGGATGGCGTGTCTTCAAAGGATCCCCCAGCGGCGTAGCCTGTCGTTCAGCGAGCGGAGCCCGACTGCTGGCATCTCGAGAATACGTGCAGGCACGCCGCGCCCGGCCAGGCGCTTCTCCAGGCCCTCCAGCGCGACACCCAGCGTCTGCAGCTCTGTCATCAGACGCTCTGGATCCACCAGGTCAGCCAGGGAATCCGCAATGGCGCGCCAGTCAAACTCACCGCCCACCTCGAGGGGCGCGCCCCACTGGGTCGTTCGCGTCACCCCCTCGGGGTCGGCCTTCATCGGGGCGAAATCATAGACCGGGGAGAGCCAGACCCCCTCGGGGCGCTTGAGCAGCGCCGTGTTGCGACCGTGGTTGTCGGAATTGCCGAAGGCCACATTGAGCAGGTCGCGCTTGACCCACTCGATGACAAACTCCTGGGTATCGAAGCCGGCCCCCTGCTCCCTTACTCGGTACTGCGCTTCCAGCAGGGCCACCAGCCGCCGGAGCGTATCGCCGTGGCGGAGGAAGCTTCCCGGTGCCGCCCCCAACAGCGAATAGACCGATTCCAGTCCATACCTTACCCAGATTCCGTCGAGGTACTGCATATCGAAACGCGGCAGCCAGAGGGAGGGATAGCGGTCGCCCTCGATCAGCTGCATGCCCCGAGTGTCGATGGTGTCGACGCCCAGCGCCGTCAGTTCCTGATAGTAGTGATACTCGGCACGCAGGATGTCGCAGTCGTCGCTGGAGCGGCTGCCACGGGGAAACTTCACCAGCATCGGCCTATCCGGTTGGCCAGCCTCCTCCTGCCAGGTATCGATCCAGACCTCACCCCCTTCGCTCAGCCGCAGCAGCAGCTTGGGCGCCTCCCCGCCGGCGCCCGTCGCCCCACCGCTGGCCGCCCCCATCTGCTGAGCGTATTCCAGGAAGTCGGTGTCGCGCTCTACCACGCTCAGCATGGGGAAGCGCCGCTCACTGAGGGCATTGTCAGCGGGCCTTGCGGGAATGGCCTCCTTGATGCGCAGGTTGCCCACCGGAGCGATGGTGCCCCTGGCCAGCAGCTCCGTGTCCTGGCGCCCTTCCGGAAGGTCATGCAGCCCCAGATAGTCGACCCAGAATCGACGACTGGCCCCCGCCGGCATGATGTCTTCCAGAAAACCAAACCAACGCGGCGATTCGTGGGTCAACATCAGCTCCACCGGCAACATCAGGCTGCAGGCGTGCAGGTCGTCGTGGAACATCCAGTCGACGGCATAGTGGGTTGCATAGCGCAGCCGAGACTCTCCCCGAGCCCCGCGATCGGGACTGGGCAGCATCAGCAAGGCCGCGTCGTGCCAGGCCTGATTGAAGTGGACCTGCACCGTCAGTTCCAAGACATACTCCTGCGCAAGATGTCGCTCATAAATGCCGAGCCGGCCTACCATATGAGCAGTATAGCGCACATAAACTCAAGAAGTCGGCACAATTGAGCAAGATATCGCTCAAGCCACGCAGCGCCCGGACGGCAGAACGCCCGGCTTACGACGGGCCAGGCGCTCTGATCGGGACGGAAAGTGAGAGCCCTCAGCCTTCGGGCTTCTCGAACACCCAGGTGGTGCCTTCCCGGGAGTCCTTGAGGATGATGCCCAGGGCGGCAAGCTCATCGCGGATGCCATCGGCGGTGGCGAAATCCCTGGCCTTCTTGGCGGCGGCGCGATCGCCAATCCTCGCCTGAATCTCCTCCTCCGAGAGCGGCAGCCCGCTGGAACCGGCCTTGAGGAAGCTGGCAGGATCCTGCTGCAGCAGCCCCAGGATGCCGCCCAGACGCCGGAGTTCGCCGGCCAGCCCCGGGACCTGCTCGGGGGCGTGCTTCTTCGCCCGGTTCAGCTCCCGGGCCAGATCGAAGAGCACCGATAGCGCCTCGGGAGTGTTGAAGTCATCGTCCATGGCGGCGACAAAGCGCTCGTCAAAGCGGCCCCGTTCCCGTGCCTCAGC
>PWIZ01000143.1 GCA_003560175.1 Halomonas sp.
TGATCGCCACCCTCAAGGAAACTCCCGCCGACGCCGAGGTCATCAGCCATCAGCTGATGCTGCGTTCGGGCATGATCCGCCGCCTCACCTCCGGCCTCTATACCTGGCTGCCGATGGGGCTGAAGACCCTGCGCAAGGTCGAGCGCATCGTGCGCGAGGAGATGGACCACGCGGGCGCCCAGGAGTTGCTGATGCCGGCGGTGCAGCCCGCCGAGCTGTGGCAGGAGTCCGGCCGCTGGGAGCAGTACGGCCCCGAGTTGCTGCGACTGAAGGATCGCCACGACCGCGACTACTGCGTCGGCCCCACCCATGAAGAGGTGATCACCGACCTGATGCGACGCGAGCTGGCAAGCTACAAGCAGCTGCCGGCCAACTTCTATCAGATACAGACCAAGTTTCGCGACGAGATCCGACCGCGCTTCGGCGTGATGCGCTCCCGCGAGTTCATCATGAAGGATGCCTACTCCTTCCATATCGACCAGGCCTCCCTGAAGGAGACCTACCAGGCGATGTACGATGCCTATGTGCGCATCTTCACCCGCCTGGGATTGGACTTCCGCCCGGTGCTCGCCGACACCGGCGCCATCGGCGGCACCGACTCCCACGAGTTCCACGTGCTGGCCGATTCCGGCGAGGACGCCATCGTCTTCTCCAACGAGTCCGACTACGCCGCCAACATCGAGAAGGCGGAAGCCCTGCCGGCGCCGCTGGGCACCACGCCCGAGCGCGCCGCGCCGAGCGAGGCGCTGCGCCTGGTCGATACCCCCAACGCCCGCACCATCACCGCCCTGGTGGAACAGCACGGCCTGCCCATCGAGAAGACCCTCAAGACGCTGATGGTACGTGCCGCCGAGGGTGGCCTGATCGCCCTACTGGTGCGTGGAGACCACGAACTCAACGAGATCAAGGCGGAAAACCTGCCCCAGGTGGCCGCGCCGTTGACGATGGCCACGGAAGAGGAAATCCGCGCCGCGGTGGGTGCCGGCCCGGGCTCGCTGGGCCCGCTAAATCTCGACATGCCGATCATCGTCGACCGCAGCGTGGCGCTGATGAGCGACTTCGGTGCCGGTGCCAACGTCGACGGCAAACACTATTTCGGCATCAACTGGGAGCGCGATGTGGCACTGCCCCAGGTGGCCGACCTTCGTAACGTGGTCGAGGGCGACCCCTCGCCGGACGGCCGAGGCACGCTGGCCATCAAGCGCGGCATCGAGGTGGGACACGTCTTCCAGCTGGGCAAGAAGTACTCCGAAGCCATGAACGCCACGGTGCTCGACGACAGCGGCAAGGCCGCCTACCCCTGGATGGGCTGTTACGGCATCGGCGTGACCCGCGTGGTGGCCGCCGCCATCGAGCAGAACCATGACGACGCCGGTATCATCTGGCCAGATACCATCGCGCCCTTCCAGCTCGCGCTGGTGCCGATGAACGCTCACAAGTCACAGCGGGTGCGCGAGGAGTCCGAGAAGCTCTATGCCGAGCTGACCGAGGCCGGCTTCGAGGTACTGCTGGATGACCGCGACCTTCGCCCGGGGGCCAAGTTTGCCGACCATGAGCTGATGGGCCTCCCCCATCGTCTGGTGGTCGGCGACCGCGGCCTGGACAAGGGTGAACTGGAATACAAGGGACGCCGTGACAGTGACGCCACCATGCTACCGGCAGAGCAGCTACTCGATTTCCTGCGTGCGCGCATCAGCCGCTGACGCACGCGTCGGCATGAAGCGCTTCGCCGCCGCTCTCGCCACGCTCTGCCTGGTCGCCGCCTCCACGGCGGCGGCCAGTGATGACACCTTCCTGGCCTCCCTGGAGGCCAACCAACGCCCCCTGGTGATCCAGGCGCTTCCGGCCGCCCCCGCCTCCCTGCGCGCGACCCTCGACGCCACTCTCTCCCTCCCCCGGGATCCGGCAGAGATTTGGGCGGCACGCCAGTGGCAAAATGCCATGGAGCCCTCGGTTGCGCGCTTCGTCAAGGATGAGGCGCTGCGCGGCGAACTGCTTCAGCGGGTCTATATGGAGGCCCGCCTGGCCAGGCTTCCACCGGAGCTGGTACTAGCGGTCATCCAGGTGGAGAGTGCCTTCCGGGCCGACGCGATCTCCTCCGCCGGAGCGGTGGGCCTGATGCAGATCATGCCGTTCTGGATCCGCGAGCTGGGCCTGCCCGCCGACGATCTCAAGGACCCTGGGCGCAACCTGCGCTATGGCACCACGATACTCGCCCACTACCTGGCGGTGGAGCGCGGCGACTTTACCCGGGCGCTGGCCCGCTACAACGGCAGCCTGGGCCAGACCTGGTACCCGGAGCGGGTGATGCGCGCCTGGCAGCGCCACTGGCGTGGGCCGCCAGAGAGTGGCAGAGCCACTGTGCAGCGCTGATCTTCCAAGAAAAAAAGCCGACCCAAACGGGTCGGCTACTGGGGGGATGACTCCCCCCTCCCCTGACAACTTTTCGCGATGTCTGGATTAGTGCTTCTTCTTGCGATGGTCCCGCACGATGAAGGCGATCCAGCCACCCATGAAGGCGATCATCATCGCGACGGTGACCAATCCGAAGATTACGGCGTCATCCCAGTACATAGTGGTGTCCTCCCGTCTCGATCTGATGAAACGACTTTAGCCCGGACGGACGGGGGAAACCCTGACCTGCATCAATTTGATATCCGCAGCCCGGCATGGGCGGATCGAATCTTGATGCAGATCAGATTCTACAGCACCTTCTTGTCTTCCACGCTGGCAGGGTCGGTGCCAGGAGGCAGCGGATGGCCCTTGGCGAGCTCGGCACGGGTGGCGTCGCGCACCTCAAGCACCTCCAGCCGGTAGCGTAGGCTCCGGCCCGCCAGCGGATGATTGGTGTCGATCAACACGCTGGCGTCACGCACCTCTAGCACCGTGACCACTTGGGGACCAGCCTCGCCGGGGGTCTGGAAGCGCATGCCCGGCGCCAGGTCATCCACCGGGAAGGCGCTGCGGCCAACCTCGCGAACCAGCGCCTCGTTGCGCAGGCCGTAGGCCTCGGCCGGCATCAGGGTCACGCTGAGTTCGGCGCCCTCGGTCTGGCCATCCAGGGCGCGCTCCAGCCCCTCAACGATGTTGTGGTGGCCGTGGAGATACTCCAGCGGCTGCTGGCGGGTACGAGAGTCATCCAGCACCTCGCCGGCGGCGGTATCGGTCAGGACATAGTGCAGGGTCACGACCCGCTGGGGAGCGATCGTCATGGCATTCTCCTCGAATATGAGTGGGGGGCATGGCGCGGCTCAACTGCGGCGCAGCTGAGCCACCGGCACCTCGAGCCGCTGCTGACGATGCAGCAGATTAAGCAGCACGATGGCACGCTCCTCGCCCTTGTGGCCGGCAAAGACCGCCTGCAGATCCTTGAAGGGCCCTTCGGTGATCTGCACGGTCTCGCCTGCCCGGAAGTAGAGGTTGGCGGTGGCGTCGTCGCGTTGGCTGCCGTGCTCGCGCAGGGTGGCCACCAGGTCGTCATTCACCGCCACGGGCATCTCGCCAAAGCCCACCAGCTTCAGCACGCCTCGGGTGGAACGAATCGGCCGCCAGTTGCTCACCAGTTGGTCTAGGCGGATAAACAGGTAATAGGGAAACAGCGGCTCGCTGACCCACTCCAGCTTGCCGCGGCGCTTCTTCTGCACCTCGAGCACCGGGTGGAACACATCGTAGCCCTGATTCGACAGGTGCTCGGCGGCCCGGAAGGACTCACCGCCCTTGCACTGGATCACGTACCAGCGCGGAACGGCTTTATCGCCGGACTCGAGGCTCGCATCGTTCTCGTTCATGGGACTCCTGCCAAGGGTGAAGGATGCTGGTATCGGCGCGGACGCTCTGCAACAATCGGCGCGATATGAGGATTCTACCATCGACGGTGGCCCCCCGCCGTGCCGGGTGGTTCGCAAGGAGTGCCCTGCCCGATGTCAACCCCCCTGCCCAGCCCAACGCCCCACCGCAGCTGGAGTGAAGCCTTGGCGATCTATCTGCGCGCGCCGGTGATCACCATGCTGTTTCTCGGCTTCTCGGCCGGCCTGCCCTTCCTGCTGGTATTCTCGACGCTCTCCGCCTGGCTGCGCAGCGACGGGGTCGAAGTGGCCGCCATCGGCTTCTTCTCCTGGATCGGCATCCTCTACTCGATCAAGTTCTTCTGGGCCCCGATAGTGGACCGCCTGGCGCTGCCTCTGCTGACCCGTACCCTGGGCCAGCGCCGCGGGTGGATGCTGCTGGCTCAGGCGATGATCGCCGCCGGTCTGATCGGCCTGGCGAGCCTCGACCCGACCGAGAACCTGGCGATGGTGGCGGGCTTTGCGCTGCTGGTGGCCTTCGGCTCCGCCACCCAGGACATCGCCATCGACGCCTTCCGCATCGAGTCGGCGCCGGACGATATCCAGGCGGCCATGGCCTCCACCTACATCATCGGTTACCGAGGGGGGCTACTGGCCGCCGGCGCCGGGGCCATGTATGTGGCCTCCTGGCTCTCCTGGGAGGCGGCCTACTTGACCATGGCGGCCCTGGTGGGCGTCGGGGTGATCACCGTTCTGCTGCGCCCGGAGCCCGACCGACTGTCGCTCACTACCCAGCTGATTCACGAGCCGCGGGTACGCGCCTTCCTGCGCGCCAGTCGTGGCAAGCCGCGCCAGCTGCGCCGTCTGGGGGCCTGGGTGATCGGCGCCATCGTCTGCCCCTTCACCGACTTCTTCACCCGCCACCGCCTGAAGGCGCTGTGGCTGCTGGTGTTCATCGCGGTGTTCCGGATCAGCGACCTGGCCATGGCTTCCATGGCCAATCCCCTCTACATCGATATGGGATTTTCGCTTGCCACCATCGCCAACGTCACCAATGTGTTCGGTATCGCCATGAGCATAACCGGAGGCATCCTGGGGGGGCTGCTGGTGGCGCGCTACGGCATTGGGCCGATCCTGGTGCTGGGGGCGGCGGCGGCCACCCTGACTAACTTGCTGTTCGCCGCCCTGGCGCTGGCCGGTCAGAGCCTGCCGATGCTGGTGATGGCGATCGTCGGCGACAACCTGGCCAACGGCCTGGCCAGCGCGGTATTCATCGCCTTCCTCTCCAGCCTGACCTCACGGGCCTACACGGCGACCCAGTACGCGCTCTTCTCATCGCTGATGACCCTGCCAGGCAAGTTCCTCAGCGGCTTCGGGGGACTGGTGGTGACCGCCGAGGGCTACGCGACCTTCTTCGTGATCGCCACGGCCCTGGGCCTGCCGGCCATCGCTCTGGCGATCTGGATCAGCCGCGACCGCGACCTGGTGCCGGCACCGCTGCCACGCGGTGCCTGACGGCAAGCCCCCGATTGTTGCGACGGCCATCACGGCGGGCAGCGCGACCAGGTACCCCGGGGATCACCGTCACCCGTCGAGCCAGGCCTGCAGCCAGGCCAGCGCCCCGGGGGTGGTCCGCCACTGATCGCGCATCAGAGTGCGATACTGCCACCCCTCCGCCCGGGAACCGGGCTCGGTCAGCCCATCGCGGCTGGCGGCGGTTACTGGGCGAGGATTCTCGGCACACAGCAGGGCCAGGGCATGGGCATTGTATCGACGCGCCTTCTCCAGGGCTTCCGCGGCTTCGTCCAGGCGCTCGAGACGAAACAGCGACAGCGCCCGGCCCAGCAGCAGACTCAGCGCCGCCTCGCCCAGCTCCTCGCCCTCTGGCGGATAGCTGATGGCCAGCGCCTCGCTGTCGCGCCCGTCGCGCAGCAGCTGGTCGAGCACCAGCTCCCGCAGCCCCAGGCTATCGTGGTCATCCAGCGCCAGCAGGCGCTCGGCGAGCCGCCGGGAGTGCTGCCTCGCGCCGCGCTCCATGCCCACCACCAGCGCCAAGCCGGTGCGCAGCAGCAGGGCATTGTCACCGTCGTCCCAGATCAGGGTGCCGGTCCCCTCGGCGGCCGCCTGCTCGAGCCAGCGCTCCAGGCGTTCGGCCAGCGGCACGAACAGACTCGGCGCCATCCACGGCAGGCTGCCGAAACGGGTGGTGAGGGCCAAGGTCAGCCCCTGAAGCACAGCCGGGGCATCGAGCCATTCGGGGTGGGCACACAGCTCGGCCAGCCACTCTCCGGCTGCCGGCCAGGGGTCATCTTCCAGACCCAGTGGTGACTCGCTGACCGCTTCCGCCGGAAAGCAGGCGAGCCAGGCGGTGATCAGGGCCTGCTCGCGATCGCTCTGTCGGTACATCAGACGCCCCTCGTCGCTGCAGGTCACCTGCAGACGGGGCGCGGTGGGCAGCACCTCGAGCAGGGCCTGTAGAGAGGCGAGGGGGCCGGCCAGGTCCTCCTCGGCGTTGAGCAGCTGCTCGGCCAGGGTGGCCCCGGGGTTTTCAGCCAGGTCGGCCAGGAATTCGAGCTGGTCGGGGTCGAGCTCGCCCTGGCGAGCGAGGCGACGGAACCAGAAGCGCGCCCGCTCGGCGGCCTCCTGCTCGTGACCCTCGTGGAGCAGCAGCATCGCCTCGATATAGGCCAGCGTGGGCGAGTCCGGCAGCGCCTGCTGGGCGCGCACGAAGGCCGCCCGGGCACTATCCAGATCATCGGCATCGAGGTGCATCAGGCAGAGGCGCTCCAGGGCGACCCCGCGCAGAAACAGCGGGCCGTGCTCGAGCACCGCATCGAGCAGTGCCTCCCGCTTGCGGTGGAAACCGCGCTCCTGATAGAGGTCGATGAGGATTTCGAAGGCGGGCTCGGCCTGCTCCGGCAGCTGCGACCAGTCGCCGCGTTCGAACAGCGACTCGAGGATCTGCTGGGCGCGACCGCGCTGGCCGGTCTCGGCGGCGATCAGCCCCGCCTCCAGCAGACCCTGGGCCGGGGCGCGGCCGCTGGCCAGCGCCGCCTTGAGGGTATTGCCCTTCCACTCGCGCAGCGAGAGCATCCACATCAGGTGGCCAGGCACCGGGCCCGGCAGACGCACGGCCCCGCAGCACTGCTTGGTCTTGCGCCCGGAATCGCACCAGCAGGGCTCGTTCCGGCCCGGGCGCGCCAGGGGTTCGGTGGCGAAATCGAGACGTTCCAGCGGCGTCTGGGACCAGAGCTCCGGCGCCAGCGCCTGGGCCATGGGCAAGTTACCCCCGACTAGCGTCGGGCCTTCCTTGCGAGCCCAGGTCATCAGCGTCGGATAGCGCTCGTCCTGGCGAATCGCCTTGAGCGCCCCCGAGGAAAATCCCAGGAGCTGTTCGACCCATACCGCCAGCATCGCACTCTCCACCGTCCGGAAAACGGCACAGTCTACCAGTCCCCCAGGGCTCTGGGCAGCCGTTCACCCCTTCGCCCACTCCATCAGCGGCCGGGCGCGGGCGTGCATATCGAGTCGGGCGCCCAGCCGCACCAGATTCCAGTAGTGCCCATTGAGGGTGCGCGACAGCAGCAGGGTATCCGCCGGGGGCTGTAAGCGATCCATGGCGGCCCATACCTTCGGGGTCAGGTCACGCAGCCGCCGGTGCACGCGTACATCGGAAAAGTCCTGCTCGCCGGGGGCGAACAGCGGCCCCACCGCCTCGGCCGATTCTCGATAGAGCGCCAGCGGCGCCCCCTGTCCCTGGCGGCCGCCGAGCCTGAGCAGCGCCTCGTCCATGGCCATGGGATCGCGTGCCAGCGTGGCCTCGAGCAGCTGAATCATGGCCCGCAGGCTCGGTTCGGGCACCAGTATCACCGCGCCCAGGTCATAAATCACCAGCCGCCCCCGGTCGTCGACGGCGAAGTTGCCGGCGTGGGGGTCGGCGTGCAGTTCGCCATGGGTGAACAGCTCCTCGGTGAGCCAGTCGGCCAGGGTCACCGCTACCCCCTGACGCAGGGCATCGTCGCCCGACTCCAGGTCACGCAGCGGGGTGCCTGGGGCATAGCGCATGGCCAGCACCCGCTCCCCACAGAGCTCGAGCAGCGGCTCGGGAATCACCAGGTTGTCCAGATGGGCGTAGCGCTCTCGGTAGCGGGCCAGCGCCGCGGCCTCGGCGCGGTAATCGAGCTCTCCGCGCAGGCTGACGGCGAGCTCCTCGAAGAGCGCATCCAGGCGCGCCTGTGGCACCTTGAACCAGCGGCCCAGGCGCATCAGCCGTCGCACCTGGGCCAGGTCGCTCTCCAGCACCTCGGCGAGCCCCGGGTACTGCACCTTGAGCACCAGGGTCTCGCCGTCGAGTGTCACGGCGCGGTGCACCTGCCCCATGGAGGCGCTGGCAAAGGGGCGCTCCTCGATCTCGCGGAACACCTCGCCGAGCTCGCCATACTGAGCCACCAGGCTATCGCGGATGCGCGGCCAGGGCATGGGCTCGGCCTGGCGCTGCAGGCGGGCGAGCTCCTCGGCCAGATCGGGCGGCAGCAGATCGTCCCACTGGGACATGATTTGAGCCAGCTTCATGGCCGGGCCCTTGAGCTCGGAGAGTCCCTCGAACAGCGCCTCGCCCAGCGCCCGCCAGTCGGCCTGGCCGCCCATCCGGGTGCGGATAAGGGCACCACCGGTCCTGGCCCCCAGCCCCAGCAGTCGTCTCGTCCTGCCGCGTTCTCGCATCACGGGCTCCCTTGAGGTAGTGGACAATCGAAAAATAGTGATACAGGAATTGTACATCATGTTGCACCGATGACACCTGGCCAATCCTCACCGACACTGGAAGAATATCCATAACGCCACGCCAGAGCCCACCCGCTATGCGCCTGATCATCGCCGAGAAGCCCAGCCTCGCCCGCGCCATCGCAGCCGCCCTGCCTGGTGCGCCCCGCAAGCAGGACGGCGCCATTGCCGTGGGCGACACCACCGTGACCTGGTGCCTGGGGCACCTGCTGGAACAGGCGCCGCCGGACGCCTACGACCCGGGCCTCAAGCAGTGGCGTCTCGATACCCTGCCGATCCTGCCCAGCCGCTGGAAGCTGACGCCCCGCGCCCGCGCCCGAAGCCAGCTGGCGGTGATCCGCGGCCTGCTCAAATCCGCCCGGGAGGTGGTCCACGCCGGCGACCCTGACCGCGAGGGCCAACTGCTGGTGCAGGAGGTGATCGAGTATCTGAATTGGAAGGGGACGGTCTCGCGGCTGCTGGTCAGCGACCTCAACCGCCCGGCGGTGCAGCGCGCGCTGTCCCGACTGGAGGATAATGCTCGCTACCAGCCGCTCTATCGCGCTGCCGAGTCGCGCTCCCGGGCCGACTGGCTCTACGGTATCAACCTGACCCGGGCCTGGACCCTCACCGGCCGCCAGGCGGGTCACGATGGCGTGCTCTCGGTGGGCCGGGTGCAGACCCCGGTGCTGGGCCTGGTGGTCCGCCGTGACGCCGAGATCCGCGATTTCATCCCCCATCCCTTCTTCGTGCTCTGGGCGGACCTGGCCGTGGAGCGCGGCACCCTACGCGCCTGGTGGGCCCCCGGTGAGCAACAGCCGTTGGACGACCAGGGCCGGCTGCTTGCCCGCGAACCCGCCGCCGCCCTGGCCGAGCAGTTGCCCGGCGCCGAGGGACGGCTGGTCAAGCTGGACACCCAGAGCAAGCGCCAGGCCGCGCCGCTGCCCTACTCGCTCTCGGCGCTGCAGGTGGACGCCGCCCGCCGTTATGGGCTCTCCGCCAAGGGGGTGCTGGACACCTGCCAGACCCTCTATGAGCGCCATCAGCTGATCACCTACCCACGCTCCGACTGCCGCTATCTTCCCGAGGAGCATCTTGCCGCCGCCCGGGCCACCCTGGAAGGCGCCTGCCGGGCGGACGACACCCTGCGCCAGTGGCTGGCCGGGGCGGACTTCACGCGGCGCTCACGGGCCTGGAACGACAAGCAGGTGGGCGCCCACCACGCCCTGGCGCCCACCGGTCGGCCCATGGACCCGACGCGGCTGTCGGCCACCGAGGCCAACGTCTTCCGGTTGATCGCCCGCAACGTGCTGGCCCAGTTCTACCCGCCGCTCTCCACCCGGGAAGTGAAGGCCGAGTTCCGCATCCTCGACGAGGCCTTCCGCGCCCGCGGCCAGGAAGTTCTCGAGGCGGGCTGGAAGCCGCTGTTCACCACCCGTGACGAGGCGCCGCCGCTGCCGGCGCTCACCGAGGGAGAGGCGTGCCGGGTCAGCGGGGCCGGCGTGGAGGATCGCGAGACCCGGCCACCGGAGCCCTTCAACGACGCCAGCCTGATCAAGGCGATGATGAACATCGCCCGCTACGTTGAGGACCCGGCGGTCAGGCGTACCCTACGCGAGCATGACGGCCTGGGCACCGAGGCGACCCGAGCCGGCATCATCGAAACGCTGGTGGAGCGAAGCTACCTGGTACGCCAGAGCAAGGCGCTGCGGGCCACCCGCCTGGGCAGCGCCCTGATCGCCTCGCTGCCCGAAGCGGCCAGCCGCCCGGAACGCACCGCCCAGTGGGAACAGCGCCTCTCGGCCATCGCCGAGGAGGGCGCCGACCCCGCCCCCTTCCTCGGCGACCTGGTGAGCGACCTGCACGGCCTGCTGGCCAGCGCCGACGCCGGCCGACTGCGCGAGGCCCTGGCCAGGTCCCAGGGCGAGGAGCCCGCTACCGCCGGCCGCGCCGCGCCGAAACGGCGGAGTCCCGCTTCCCGGCGTCGCAGCGGGGCGGGCGCCGGCACCGGTAGCGGCAAGCGCCGGACGAGTCGTAAGCGGGGCCGCTCATGACCCGACCGGACACGCACTGGATCGTCGGCCCCGGAGCTCTGGGTCGGATGATCGGCCTACGTCTGGCCACCCGGCCGGCGCCCTCCATGGCAGTAGCCCTGATCGGGCGCCGCCGACTGCCCGCGGAACAAACCCTGGTCACCCCCCAGGGCGAGACACTGCGCGAACGCATGGCCAGCGCCACCCTGGCGACCCTCCCGGCCATGCCGCCTGCCGTGGTGCACCTGACCACCAAGGCCTATGCCGCCGAGGCAGCCCATTCAGCGCTGGCGCCACACCTGCCGGCCGGCACGCCCCTGGTGCTATGGCAGAACGGCTTCGGCTGCCAGTCACGGCTCAGCCGGCGCCATGATGGCCCGGTCCTGTGCGCCACCACCACCGAGGGCGCCTATCTCGAGGACAGTCTCAAGGACAGTCTCGAGGACAAGGGGGCGAGCGATACCCGTGTGGTCCATGCCGGCCATGGCGAGACCCTGATCGGCGCCCTGGACGGCCGCCATGCCGAGCTGGCCGGCGAGCTGGCCAGCATGCTCACCGCCGCCGGCCTACCCGCCCGAAGCGTCACCGACATCCGCCAGCGGCTATGGCAGAAACTCGCCGTCAACGCCGCCATCAATCCCCTGGTGGCACGCTTCGGTATCCGCAATGGCCAGCTGCGCGACCGCCCCTTCCGGCCCATGGTGGAGGCGATCATCGCCGAGGTGGCGGCGATCCTGGCCGCGGAGGGCATCGACCCACCGGAAACCGAGGACAGCGTGAGAGCCGAATCGGGGCAGAGACAAGAGGGGCTCGAGGGCTGGCGGGCCCTGGTGTGGCGAGTAGTGGAAGGCACCGCCGGCAACCGCGCCTCCATGCTGCAGGACATGCTGGCCAGGCGTCCCACGGAGCACGAAGCGATCCTCGGGCCGCTGCTGGCCACCGCCCAGGCCCACGGACTCAACGCGCCACGCCTGTTCGCGCTGGCCAACTGGCTCAAGGCTCGCGAACTGGCGGGCTCGACCGACACTTGCTAAGCTGACTTGACACCATTTGCTCGCTCTGATGCTCTCGCCAACCCCGGTAGGTCATCAGCGCAAGGCCAGGGATCATGAAAACAAGTTCCCTCTGTACCTGCCTGGTGGCCTGCCTCGCCATCATCAGCACCCCCGTTGCTCTTGCCGACAACGCCCCCTCGTTTTCCGGAAAGGACCGTGACCTGATGCGCCTGGACAACGGCGTTGTGATAGAGGGCCGTGACATCGAGACACCGGACGGCTACACCTCCGGATTCCGACTTATTGCCGGCTTCTCCCCACTGCGCTTGCCCCGCCTCGACTTGGCCGCCGAGTTCAGTTATCGAGTAAGCGACGAAGTCCCCACCCAAATGGGCGAGAACAGCCTGCTGGTCAACTCGGTCAGCCTGGGCGGCAGCCTGATGGCCGGCGTGCGCATCGGCCGACTGGGCCTCTACGCCAAGTCCGGCATGGCGGGCTGGGAAGGCGACGCGGTGATACCCCGGGACGCCCTCGATACCGCCGGCACCACCCGCGTCACCGGTCTCGGTGCCCGCCTGACATTCAACAATCTGGTCAGCCGCCTGGAGTTCGAGGAGTTCGATGCCCCAGATATGGCCCACCACAATCTGCTGACCGCTTCGCTGCACTACCCGTTCTAGGGTCGAGGTATTCCAGTCTGAGAGATCCCGATACCCTCGAGAAACCCCGCAGGCTAGTGCCCGCGGGGTTCCTTGTCTCTTGCCCCTTGTTCCTCCCGGGCGAAGCCCGGGCCTAGCCCGTGTTGCGAAGCCCAGCGGCGATGCCGGCCATGGTCACCATCAGCGCCCGCGACAGATCGGCGCTGATGGCACCGTCCGCATCCCGGTTACGCTGCAGCAGTTCCGCCTGCAGGCCGTGCAGCGGGTCGATGTAAGGGTTACGCACCGCAATTGCCTGGCGGATCAGCGGTGTCTTCTCCAGCAACTCCTGCTGCTCGAGGACCTGCAGCAGCACCTCGTTGAGGCGCCCAAAACGCTTGCGTAGACGTTCACCCAGCGCCTTGAGCGCGGGCTCGTCCACCAGGCGGTGCTCGTAGTAGGCGGCGATGCCCACATCGGCCTTGGCCAGCAACATCTCCAGCATGTCCAGATAGGTGCCGAAGAAGGGCCAGCTATCGCGCATCTCCTGCAGCACCGCAAGGCCGCCCTCCTCCTCCAGGCGCCGGGCGAAGGCCTCGCCGCTGCCCAGCCAGGCGGGCAGCATCAAGCGGATCTGGGTCCAGGCGAAGATCCATGGGATCGCCCTCAGGGTCTCGACGCCGCCGTCCTGGCGGCGCTTGGTGGGTCGCGAGCCCAAGGGCA
>PWIZ01000029.1 GCA_003560175.1 Halomonas sp.
CGGCGCTGCCGGGCCGAGATCGACCCGGCGCTGGGCGAGGAGAGTTCGCGGCCGCGCTGGCTTGCCGCCACCACCGGCATGGCGGATTTCCGCGCCGCCTGGGTGGGGCGCGGCCCCGACGCGGCGGGCGTGCTCAGGCTCTCCCCCGGCGAGACGGCGCGGCTGGAAGTGGAAGGCGGCGCCCCCCTGAGGGTCCTGGATACCGAGGAGCAGATCTGATGAAGGCAAGACGAGAGCAGCTGATTGGCAGCGACTGGCAGCCCGGGGCGGGGCAGACCTTCACCAAGCACGACCCGGTCTCCCGGGAGCGCCTCTGGGAAGGGCGTGCCGCCAGCCCCGACCAGGTGAGCGCCGCGGTGGCGGCCGCCCGCGAGGCCTTCCCGGGCTGGGCCCGGACCCCGTTCGCCGAGCGCCAGGCGCTGATGGAGCGCTTTCGCGAGGTGCTGGAGCACCACCGCGAAGACCTGGCGGCGGCCATCGCCCATGAGACCGGCAAGCCGCTGTGGGAGTCGCGCACCGAGGTGGGCGCGATGATCGGCAAGGTGGCGCTCTCGATCCGCGCCTACCAGGAGCGCACCGGCAAGCGGGAGCGCGATCTGGGCGACGCCCGGGCCGTGCTCCGCCACCGTCCCCACGGCGTGCTGGCGGTCTTCGGCCCCTATAACTTCCCCGGCCACCTGCCTAACGGCCATATGGTGCCGGCACTGCTGGCGGGCAACTGCGTGGTCTTCAAGCCCAGTGAGCAGACACCGCTGACCGCCGATCTTACCCTGCAGTGCTGGCAGGAGGCGGGGCTGCCCGCCGGGGTAATCAACCTGGTGCAGGGGGCGGCGGAAGTCGGTCAGGCGCTGGCCGCCGATCCGGGCCTCGACGGCCTGTTGTTCACCGGCAGCGCCCGGGTGGGCGGGCTGCTGCATCGGCAGTTCGCCGGCCAGCTGGAGAAGATCCTGGCCCTGGAGCTGGGCGGCAACAACCCGCTGGTGGTGAAGGACGTGCCCGACCAGGACGCCGCGGTGCTGACCATCCTGCAGTCGGCCTTCCTTTCCGGCGGCCAGCGCTGTACCTGCGCCCGGCGCCTGATCGTGCCCGAGGGGCCAGTGGGGGATCACCTGCTCGATGCGCTCAGTGACGCCATCTCGCGGCTGCACGTGGCCGGTCCCTTCAGCGAACCCGCCCCCTTCTATGGCGGCCTGGTGAGCGTGGCGGCCGCCGATGGGCTGCTCGAGGCCCAGGCGGCCCTGGAGGAGCTCGGTGGGACGGTTCTTGCACGCATGGAGCGCCTGGAGGAGGGCACCAGTCTGCTCTCACCGGGGCTGGTCGATGTGACGGGCCTGGCCCTGCCCGACGATGAGCACTTCGGCCCGCTGCTCAAGGTGCAGCGCTACCGCGACTGGGACGAGGCGATCCGGCTGGCCAACGACACCCGCTACGGCCTCGCCGCCGGGCTGATCGGCGGTGAGCGCACCGACTGGGACGACTTCCTCCTGCGTATCCGCGCGGGCATCGTCAACTGGAACCGCCAGACTACCGGCGCCTCCGGCGATGCGCCCTTCGGCGGAGTGGGGGAGAGCGGCAACCACCGCCCCAGCGCATTCTACGCGGCGGACTACTGCGCCTATCCGGTGGCCTCCATGGAGAGCGACGACCTGCACCTGCCCGAAAAACTGCCGCCGGGGGTAAGCCTGTGACCGCTGACTATCGCGAGGTCAATTTCGACGGCCTGGTGGGACCGACCCACAACTACGCGGGCCTGGCGGTGGGCAATGTCGCCTCGATGCGCCATGGTGGCCTGGTGGCCAATCCTCGCGAAGCCGCCCTGCAGGGGCTGGCCAAGATGAAGGCGCTGATGGACGCCGGCTACCTCCAGGGGGTGCTGCCCCCCCAGCAGCGCCCGGACCTCGGCGCGCTGCGCGCGCTGGGGTTCACCGGCAGCGACGAGCGGGTGCTGGCCCGAGCCGCCGGCGAGGCGCCCCAGATCCTGCGGGCGGTCTGCTCGGCCTCGAGCATGTGGACCGCCAATGCCGCCACCGTGACGCCCAGCGTCGATGCGCCGGATGGCCGGGTGCATTTCACCCCGGCCAACCTGCAGTCGAGCTTCCATCGCTTCCTGGAGCCGGCCACCACCGGTCGGGTGCTGCAGGCGATCTTTCGCGACGAGACGCGCTTCGCCCACCACCCGGCGCTGCCGGCGACCCCGGCCTTCTCCGACGAGGGAGCGGCCAACCATACGCGCCTGGCCGGCGACCACGGCGAGCCCGGTGTGCACCTGTTCGCTTACGGCCGGGAGGCGTTCGGCTGGGGCAGCCAGAGCCTGCCCGTGCCACAGCGCTTCCCGGCGCGTCAGACCCTGGAGGCGAGCCAGGCGGTGGCCCGCCAGCACGGCCTGGCCGACCATCAGACGGTATTCGCCCAGCAGCATCCCGATGCCATCGATGCCGGGGTCTTCCACAACGACGTGATCGCGGTAGGCAACGGCCCGGTATTGCTCTACCACGAGATGGCCTTCTTCGACGAGCAGGGCGCCCTGGAGGCGCTGCGCGAACGGATGAGCGCGCCGCTGATTCCGGTGCGCGTGCCCGTCGAGGCGGTGAGCCTCGCGGATGCCGTGGGCTCCTATCTCTTCAACTCCCAGCTGCTCTCCAATCCAGACGGTTCCATGACTCTGGTGGTGCCCGGGGAGTGTCAGGAGAACGAGAGCGTATGGCGCACGGTTCAGGATCATCTGCTGGCCGGCGCCAACCCCATCGGCGAGGTGGTGGTCAAGGACGTCAAGCAGAGCATGCGCAACGGCGGCGGCCCCGCCTGCCTGCGCCTGCGGGTGGTGCTCGGTGCCGAGGAGCGCACTGCGCTGGCGGGAAGGGTGCTGCTCGACGACGCCCTGCATGGCGAGCTCGTCGCCTGGGTGGAGCGCCACTACCGTGACCACCTGGCACCCGAGGAGCTTGCCGATCCGGCCCTGGCCCGGGAGGCCCTCGCCGCCCTGGACGAACTGAGCGCCATCCTCGAGATCGGCAGCGTCTATCCCTTTCAGCAAGCCTGACGGTCGCCACCTGCCAACGACATCGGCCCGCCAGTTGGCGGGCCGATGGTGTGGCGGGGGTGAGGCATCGCCCCCGCCAGGTGGCACGGTGTGTTCAGCCAGCGCTGGCTGCTCCGCCCACTACGCCGCCGCGCAGGCCACTGCGGTTGCCGTTGGTCTTCAGGTGGCTGGCCACGGCGTCTTCCGGTGAGCCGGCCATCTCGCGGAACATGCCCATGGAGCCGAGCAGGGCGGAGGACTCGTAGGGCACGAAGACCCGCTCGCCGTCCTTGGC
>PWIZ01000210.1 GCA_003560175.1 Halomonas sp.
CGATGATCGTGCTGGCCGAGATCGGCATCAACATCGGCCCGCTGATCGCCGGTGCGGGCGTGCTGGGCCTGGCTATCGGTTTCGGTGCACAGAAACTGGTCCAGGACATCATCACCGGAGTCTTCATCCAGGTAGAGAACGCCATGAACACCGGCGACGTGGTTACGGTCGGCGGTGTCACCGGTGTTGCTGAGCGCCTGAGCATCCGTTCGGTAGGTATCCGCGACCTCAACGGCACCTACCACATCGTGCCCTTCTCCAGCGTGGATACCGTCTCCAACTACATGCGTGAATTCGGCTACCACGTGGGTGAGTACGGCATCGCCTATCGGGAGAGCATCGACGATGCGATCATCGTCCTGCGCGAGGCCTTCGACGAGCTGGCGGGCGATGAGGAGCACAAGATGAATATCCTCGCCCCGCTGGAGGTCTCCGGCGTCACCGCACTGGCCGACAGCTCGGTCAACATCCGTGTGCGCATCAAGACCACGCCGGGGACCCAGTGGTCGACCGGACGGGCCTTCAACCGCCTGGTCAAGCTGCACTTCGATGCCAAGGGCATCGAGATCCCCTTCCCGCACACCACCCTCTACTTCGGTGTCGGCAAAGAGGGCGAGGCCCCCCCCGCCAACCTGCGCGTCATGCGGCAGCCCTTCGATATCGACGGGCGTCCCGGCGGGCAGCCCCGCTCCGGCGAGAGCAGCCGAGTGGGGGAGGACCCTCGCTCGAAGCCCAACCCCGAGTTCAAGGGCGACTTCGACGAGGATTGAATCATCTCCCCATAAAAGGCGGGGCTGCCGGTGGCAGCCCCGCCTTGCTTCATGCATGGTGACAAGATCCCGATGGCGAACCCTCCAAAGCCCCAGGTGAGTGGCGAAACCAGCGCAAGCAGTTTCACCTTGTGATGCCGACCTGACCACCCACCCACGAGAAGGGGGCGCCTGAGCGCCCCCTGAAGGGTATTGACTGGAGTGGCCGCGGGTATGGCCCGCGGACGAGTCAGGCCTTGCCCTTGGCTTCGGCGCCTTTGCTCTTTTTCGACTCGCCGTCCTGGCTCTTCTTGGCCTCGACCTCCTGGCTCTTCTTGGCCTCGACCTCCTGGCTCTTCTTGGCCTCGACCTCCTGACTCTTCTTGGCCTCGACCTCCTGGCTCTTCTTGGCCTCGACCTCCTGACTCTTCTTGGCCTCGACCTCCTGGCTCTTCTTCGACTCGACCTCCTGGCTCGCTTTGACCTTGGCCATCTTGCTCTTCATGCCCTTGTCCTCGGCTAGCACGTCCTTGTCCTCGCGGGGCTGCGGCAGCGAGGGCAATGACTTGTCGAGTAGCTCCACACTCTGGCGGTAGTAGAGCTGGCTCTTGTTGTGCTCCCCAAGGTTGGCATAGAGCCGTGCCAGCTCGGCGCACACCACGCCGCTGGGACGCTGGCGCTGGCTCGCCTCGAAGTCCTCCTGAGCCTTGCCCCAGTAGGCGTTGCGCAGGGCCAGACGGCCCAGGGTCAGCAGCAGGTCCGGGTCGTTGGGCCGTTCCTGCAGCCATTTCTCGGCGGTGACCAGCTGGCGGGCGGCATCCACATCGAGCAGTCCATAGCGTAGCACCAGGCGACTGTCCCAGTGCTCCTTGAGCGAGTGGCGCAGCAGCCGCTCGGCTATGGGCTCCTGGCGGCCACGCACCAGTGCCTCGGCGTAGAGCACGATCAGATCGATATTGTCACGCAGGTGATCGGGCATATAGGCCCACAGGCCGCGGACCTTCTCGATGTCGCTGCCCTCGCGAGCCTCGCGCACGATCAGCTCGCGATAGGCGCGCTGCTCCAGCTGGTTGCGCTCCTCCTTAGAGATCAGCTGCTGGGCGCCCAGCCGCGGCATCAGACGGCGCAACCCGTCCCAGTCGCTGACGCTCAGGTAGGCCTGTTTGAGCTGCTTGAGCACTTGGGGGTGGTTGGGCAGCTGGCGGTCCAGGCGAGTAAGAATAGCCAGCGCCTCCTCATACTGCTGACGGTCCAGCATCAGCTGCGCCTGCATCATGCCCACCGCGGTATCGGCGCCCTCGGTGCTCAGGTGAGCCCGCTTGAGCAGGGTGTCGGCCTGGTCGAAGCGGCCCTGATAGTGGGCCGCCAGGGCGGCGGAGAGGTAGTTGACCAGCGGGGTGCTGGAGTCGTCCGCCGCCTTGACCAGCGCCTTTTCGGCCTTCTTCCAGCGACCCTCGGCCAGCGCCACCAGGCCCCGCACGGTGCGCTTCATGGCGTTGCGGTTGCGGGTGCGACTGTTCCACACCTTGAAGCGCGAGACCGGACGAGTCAGGCGCATCAGCACGCGCAGGGTGAAGTGCAGGACCAGGAAGCCGGCCAGCAAAATCACCAGGCCAAACCAGAAGGAGGTCTGCACCGAGGTGTCGCCGACACGCACCAGCCAGTAGCCTGGCACCGACATCATCAGCTGGCCGAACAGCGCGCCCAGCGCCAGGCCGAGGACGACGATCAGGATCAGCTTTCTCATGCGTCATCTCCCCGGCGCGATTCGAACCGGCGCTCGATGAAGGTGGCCAGAGCCTGCTGGGAACCGCTAATGTCCGGCAGCTCCGGGCGAATTGCCTGGGCCTTGAGTTCACCCAGGCGCTCGACGACCGACTCCACGCCGGAGGCGGAGATGTCGTAGTAGCCTTCGATCAGGGTCAGGGCCTTATCGAGGCTCGCCTCATAGAGTCCCTGCTCCTCCTTGAGCAGCGCCAGCTGCGACTGCTCGAGTACCAGACGGACGCTCTGCCGCAGGTAGGACTCCTGCTCGGGGGTGATCAGCGCCTCCAGTTCGGCATCGTGGTGGCGGATGGTGACCAGCTCCTTGAGCTCCTGGCCGAAGCGTGAGAGCTGATTCTGCCAGTTGCCGGTCGGCGCCTCCTCCATGCCGGAGCGCACGGTGATCTCCTCAATCTCCTGGGAGAGCGGCTGGCTGGCGATCTGTTGCTGCTGGGCATTGAGAGACAACCATAGGCCGGTGCGGTCGACCCGCGGCACGGCATCAAGGGCGGCAAGTTCGCTGGCGATCTCCCGGCGAATCGGCACCAAGGCGGGATTGTCCGCCTCGCGCAGACGGTCATCGGCAGTCCGCAGCAGGGCCGCGGCACCGGTTACGTCGCGCTCCAGCTGCAGGCGCTGGTTGGCCAGCCGCAGCAGGTAGGCCGCTTCGGCGTGAAGCCAGTCGCGCTCGTCGGTCTCCTGCTCGCTGGACAGCTCGGCCAGCACCTGGTCCAGGGTCTCGTTGACCTCGCCTCGATAGCTGGCAAACTCCCCTTGCAGAGCCTC
>PWIZ01000274.1 GCA_003560175.1 Halomonas sp.
GGTCACTCAGAATGGTGAGCTGCCGGTCGCCGCTCTTGACCTGCTTGGTCAGGTGCTCGGCGTGTAGAATCGGTGTCATGTCCATGCGAGAGGTATCGTTCATGTTGAAGGGATTCCCTGAAGTTGCGTTGCGTCGATTCACCGCCTGGCTGCTGGTCCTGCCCATAACGATCACCCTGGCACTGGGCGCCGCCGCGGCGCTGGCCGGCGAACGCCTCACCCTGCTGGTGATGGGGGATAGCCTGAGTGCGGCCTACGGCATCGAGGCCGATGAAGGCTGGGTCAGTCTGCTGGAAGCGCGGCTCGACGGAAAGGTGCGAGTGGTCAACGCCAGCATCAGCGGCGAGACCTCCAGCGGCGGGGCGAGCCGCCTGCCCGACCTCCTCGGACAGCACGCTCCCGACATTGTTCTGCTCGAGCTCGGCGGCAATGATGGCCTGCGCGGTCTGCCGCCGGGCCAGTTCGAGGCCAACCTGCGGCGCATGATCGAGGCGAGCCAGGAGGCCGAGGCCGAGGTGATGCTGCTCGGCATCGACATCCCGCCCAACTACGGCCAGGCCTACCGCGACGCCTTCACCGGCGTCTTCCACCGCCTGGCCGATGACTACGAGCTGCCCCTGGTGCCCTTCCTGCTTGAAGGGGTGGCGCTCGACGAGGGCCTGATGCAGGGCGACGGCATTCACCCCACCGCCGCCGGCCAGCCGATCATTCTCGATAACGTCTGGCCCGAGCTCGAGGCGCTGCTAGAGGAGAACGGCATGACCCTGGCGGCTCAGGAGTGAGTCTCCTGCGCCGGGACCTTCTGCCACTGCTGCAACGCCAGGCCGCCGAGGATCAGCGCAAGGCCCACCAGCGTCGAGACCAGGATCGGCTCGCCCACCACCAGAAACAGCAGCAGCAGCGACACCGGGGGCGAGAGGAAGATCAGATTGGAGACCTTGGCCGTGCGCGACACCCGATGCACGGCCAGCTGCCACAGCACGAAGGCAATACCCATCTCGAACAGCCCCACGTAGACGCCGGCGCCAAGACCCGCCCAGCCATGCCACTGAAGGCCGGGGCCGGCCAGCAGCAGCGCCGTGAGCACCGGCACCCCGACGCTGAAGTTCTGCCACTGGGCCACCAGCGGCGGGCGATGATCGCGGGCGTTGAGCAGCCAGTAGAGCGCCCAGACCAGGGTCGAGGCCAGCGCCATGACCACGCCCAGCGGATCGGCGAAGGCCACGTCGAATACCGCCCCGCGGGTGGCGATCACCCAGACCCCGGCATAGGCGATCAACCCCGCCAGCACGTCCATGCGAGTCAGCCGCTGGCCGAGCAGCGGCACCGCGAGGAAGGCCATGGCCAGCGCCCAGGTGTAGTTGAGCGCCATGGCCTCCTGGCCTGGCAGGCGATCGTAGGCGCCGAACAGCAGCAGATAGTAGGCCACCGGGTTCATCAGCCCCGCCCAGGCGGCGGTGCGCCAGCCACGGCGCAGCGCCTGGCCGGCGAGTCCCTGGCGGATCACCAGCACGCCAATCAGCGCCCAGGAGACCAGCGAGGCGAGCCACATCAGTTCCAGCGGCGACATGTAGCCCAGCGCCACCTTGAAGGCGGTGGCCACGGTGGACCAGAGTGCCACGGCGCCGAGACCGAAGAGCATCGCCTGGCCGTCGCGGGTCATGCTGATGTTTGCCGGCACTGGGTACAGTAGTGAATGCGAATCCGTGACACGGCGCCCTCCCTGTCGCGACAATGTGAGCTGATCATGCTACCAGCGAGGACTCCCCATGGCCGCACCCGAGATCAGCCAGTCCCGCCTCTACGAGTGGCTGACCGGCGACGAGGACAGCCGGATGTGCAAGGACATCCCGGACGCGGCCTGCGACGAGCAGCCGCGCAACTTCTTCCTGCACCTGCTGGCGTCGCTGGGCAACAAGCTGGCCGACGAGCTCTCCAGCGCACGGCTGGTACTGCCCTGGCTGATGGGGGTAATCGGCGCGCCGCTCTGGATGGTGGGCCTGCTGGTGCCGATCCGCGAGGCCGGCGCCCTGCTCCCCCAGCTGTTCGTGGCCGGCTTCATCCGCCTCAAGCCCGAGCGCAAGTGGGCGTGGGTGGTCGGCGGCCTGCTTCAGGCAGTCGCCGCTGCGGCGCTCGCCCTGCTGGCGCTGTTCGGCTCCGGCAGCGTGGGCGGCAGCCTGGTGCTGGCCGCGCTGGTGGCGCTCTCCCTGGCCCGGGGGATCTCCTCGGTGGCCACCAAGGACGTACTGGGCAAGACCATCAGCAAGCAGCGCCGCGGCACCCTGATGGGCTGGAGCGGCAGCGTGGCGGGGGCCGTGACGCTGATCGCCGGGGCGGTGCTGATGCTCTTCGGCGACCGGCCCGGGGAGCTGGCACTGGCGGTGCTGATGGCGATCGCGGCGCTGGCCTGGGCCCTCAACGCCCTCTGCGCCGCGCGCATCAAGGAGACTCCCGGCGCCGTGGAGGGTGGCGAGAACGCCTGGGAGAGCATCAAGCTGGGGCTGCGCCTGCTGCGCGACGACCGCGCCTTCCTGCACTTCAACCTCTCCCGGGCCCTGCTGCTGGCCAGCGCCCTGGCGCTACCCTATGTGGCGCTGCTCAGCCAGCAGCAGAGCGGCACCGAGCTGGGCGGCCTGGGCGTGATGATCGTGGTCTCCGGCCTCGCCGGCATGGTGGCAAGCCCGGTATGGGGCAAGCGTGCCGATGCCTCCAGCCGGCGGGTGATGCGCGATGCCGGCCTGGGCGCCACCCTCTGCTGCCTGCTGGCCGCCGCCATCGCCTGGCTGCCCGGCACCTGGAGCCAGACCGTCTGGCCCTATGCGCTGGTCTACGCCCTGCTGGTGATCATCCACGCCGGGGTGCGCCTGGGCCGCAAGACCTATATCGTCGACATGGCCGGCAGCGACAAGCGAGCTCTCTACGTGGCACTCTCCAACACCCTCACCGGGGTGCTGATGCTGGCGGTAGGCGGTGCGGTTGGCGCCCTGGCACAGTGGCTCGGCACTGCGGCGCTGATGGTGGTGCTGGCGCTGATGGCGCTGGCCGCCGCGGCCAGCGCCAACCGCCTGCCGGAGGTGGAGTAATCGCGCCGCGTTGAAATCCCGCGGCCGTCTGGCCATGATGTAGCAAGCTGTGAAGTGCCCGCCGCCGCCGCCCCATTCGGGCGGACAGGACAGGATCCGCGACAGGAACGCCCAGAATGGAACGTCCAGAATGAAACGATCACCCCTGATCAGCCCGGAACTGCTGGAGCGCATCGTCGATGCCTCCGAGGACGGTATCGTGGTTGCCGAGCA
>PWIZ01000237.1 GCA_003560175.1 Halomonas sp.
GACCCACCATCCGAACCTGTATGCTTGCTGGCAAGCACCGGGTCGTTAGCTCAGTTGGTAGAGCAGTTGGCTTTTAACCAATTGGTCGTAGGTTCGAATCCTACACGACCCACCAGACACACAAAAAAGCGCCGCCGCTTCCCTGGAAGCGGCGGCGCTTTTTTCGTGATCGTTCTGAAGCTCTGCGTCCAGGCAGGGTGGCGACGGGAGTTTTCGCGGCAAGACGCAACGGGGAGCTCGATGCCGGGGGAGCTATTCGACGGCAATATGGTCTAGAATGGTTAGCGGCCGACCATGGCGAGAGACGCAAGGGTTGGCCCCTAGGCGCATCGTCCGCGCGGAGCGCGCGAGTGGCGATGCACCCGATCACGCAGGGGGAGCCCCTGCCAGTCACAGTGGTAGACACGATGACGATCATGACTTCCCGTGTGGAGGTGCGCGAACACCTGACCCGCACCTATTGCCCCACCCGCATCCCCGTCGAGGATGAGGCGCGCATCGAGGAGATCAAGCGACTCCTCGATGCTAACAATGCCGTCCTGGTAGCCCACTACTACACCGACGATGCCATTCAGCAGCTCGCCGAGGAGACCGGTGGCTGCGTGGCCGATTCCCTGGAGATGGCGCGCTTCGGCGCCCGCCACGAGGCCGACACCTTGGTGGTGGCCGGCGTGCGCTTCATGGGCGAGACCGCCAAGATCCTCTCGCCGGACAAACGCGTGCTGATGCCCACTCTGGAGGCGACCTGCTCGCTGGATCTGGGCTGCCCTGCCGACGAGTTCGCTGCCTTCTGCGACCAGCACCCCGATCGCACCGTAGTGGTCTACGCCAACACCTCGGCGGCGGTGAAGGCCCGCGCTGACTGGGTAGTGACCTCGTCGATTGCCGTGGAGGTGATCGAGGAACTCCAGGCCCGCGGCGAGAAGATCCTCTGGGCCCCGGACAAGCATCTCGGCGGCTACATCCAGAAAAAGACCGGCGCCGACATGCTGCTGTGGGATGGTGCCTGCATCGTTCACGAGGAGTTCAAGGCCAAGGGGGTCGAGGATCTCAAGGCCCTCTATCCGGAGGCCGCGGTGCTGGTGCATCCGGAGTCACCGGCGGCGGTGGTGGAGCTGGCCGACGTGGCGGGCTCTACCTCTCAGCTCATCAAGGCGGCGAAAGAGCTGCCCAATGACAAGCTGATCGTTGCCACCGACCGCGGTATCTTCTTCAAGATGCAGCAGGCAGTGCCCGAGAAGACACTCTTCGAGGCGCCTACCGCCGGTAACGGCGCCACCTGCAGGAGCTGCGCCCACTGTCCGTGGATGGCGATGAACGCCCTAGACAACCTGGCCGATGCCCTGCGCAATGGCTCCGGCGAGATATTCATTGACGACGCACTTCGCCTGGCGGCCCTCAAGCCCTTGGAGCGGATGCTGAACTTCAAGCAATAGGCTACAAGCGGCAAGCCACAAGGAAACCCAGGGTCTTCGGCCAGCTACAAGGGACAGCAGGCAAGGCAAGCCCCTATGTAGCTTGCCCTCCGGGGGACATTTGCCTTGCTCCTTGAATTTAGAACTTCTCCAGCGTCTCCCGGTAGCCGATAAACGCCTCGCGGCGCCGCTCGATGCGGGCAGCCGCTCCGGCGTCCCCCTCCTGTTCGGCCACCTGTCTGGCCACCTCCAGCTGGCGGATAGCCTCACTGATGCGTCCGTCCAGCTGCAGCTGCTCGGCCCGGGCCAGGTGTCCCCAGGCTTCGCGGCCGCTGCGTCCGGCGGCCTGGGCCAGCAGGGCGAACACCTGGGGGTCCTCGTGGCGTCGCTCGGCGATCTCGCGCAGTACCCGCCATGCCTCGTCGGGGTCGCGCTGCAGTAGTGCCTCGCCCAGGGTCAGAGTGGCGGGCAGGTGCCCCGGCATCAGCCGCAGCAGGCGTCGGCTGCGCTCGATGGCGTCGTCATAGCGGCCGGCATCGAAGGCCACTTCGGCGGCCGAGGCGGGCAGTAGGCCAAGGTCGGGTTCCTGGCGGGACAGGGCGTCGAGGGTCGCGAGTGCGGCATTGGTATTGCCCCGGCGGGCCTCCACCAGAGCGCCAAGGTAGCGCCGGGCAGCCTCGGGCACGTCGTCCTGCGCCAGCCGATTGATGGCCTGCTGCGGGTCGTGCTCGTGAATCACCAGCAGGGCTCGGGCGCGCACCAGATGGTACTGGAGATCGTCGTCGCGAGGGGAGGGCACGGTGAGCTGGTCGGCCCGGTTCTGAGTGTCGCTGATTCGCGACTCAGTCACCGGGTGGGTGAGCAGGAACTCTGGTGGATTGCCGCCCTGGAGGCTGGCCATGCGCTGCATGGCGCGGAACATGCGCACCATGGCCTGGGGGTCGTAGCCGGCCTGGGCCATGGCCTGCAGGCCAATGCGGTCGGCCTCCTGCTCGAAGCGCCGGGAGTAGGCCAGCTGGTCCTGGATGAAGGCGGCCTGGGAGCCCATTGCCATGCCGATGCCGGCCTCGCCACCGCCGGCGGCAGCGATCAACATGCCGGCCAGCATGGCGGCCATGGCCGGCACCTGGGTCTGTTCGGTGCGGGCCTGGCCGCGGGCATAGTGGCGCTGGGATAGGTGCCCCAACTCATGGGCCAGCACCGAGATCATGGCGGCCTCTTCCTCGGCGAAGGCGAAAAGTCCGGCATTCACGCCAATGATGCCCCCCGGCACGGCGAAGGCGTTGAGCTGCCGGCTGTCGACCAGGGTGATCAGCGGCTGACTGCCGCCGAGTCCGCTGTGGGGGAGCAGGCGCGTGACCATCGACTCCACGTAGTGCTGGGCGATGGGGTCCTGCCACTGGGGCGCGCGGGCCCGGAACTGCCGTAGCCAGGCACGCCCCAATCGAAACTCTTCACCGCTGGCGGCCTGGCTGTCACCGCTGGCAAGGCTCGGCAGTCCGGCGGCGCTGTCCCACTGGGGCTGGGTCCACTGGGCGGTAGCAGGCAGGGCCAGCGCCAGGCACAGGGCGCCGATGGCGAGTCGGGGAAAACGGCGCGGCATGCTCGGGATCTCCTGTGGTGGGCCGAGGTGGCCATGGTCTGACATTGATTCAGCCGGTAAAGTGCCTTTAAATCCAGGGGGTTTCCATGCTGCGTGGCCATCGGGCGCCAGGCAGTGCGCTTCCACCCCCCTTCATTGTTTCGGGAGAGATCATGGCTCTGCAAACCGACGACCTGCTCGATGCCCGCGGTCTTCCCTGCCCGCTGCCGCTGCTCAAGGCGAAGCAGGCGTTGGCGCGCCTTGCTCCGGGCCAGCTGCTCGAGGTGATGGCAACCGATGCCGGCTCCTGGCAGGACTTCGAGACCTTCACCACCCAGAGTCACCATGACATGCTGGAGCGAGAGGAGCGAGGCGACGTCTATCACTACTGGATCCGCAAGGGCGGGGAGGGGTCTTCATGACCCTGCGGACGGTCTTCAAGGGCTGGATCGACCACTACTTCTCCGACGAGGAGGCGGTGATCCTGTTGGTGCTGCTGGTGTTCGGCTTCGCCGCGGTGATCTTTCTCGGCCGCATGTTGGCGCCTTTCCTCACCGCCCTGGTGATCGCCTTCCTGTTGCAGGGGGCCGTGAGCTGGCTGCAGCGGCGCCACGTGCCCCACCTGCTGGCGGTGTTCCTGGTGTTCCTGGGCTTCATTGGCATCCTGCTGGCGCTGGCCTTTATCCTGATGCCGTTGATCTGGAACCAGCTGGTGGGGCTGGTGCAGGAGACGCCGCGCATGTTCGCCAGCGGTCAGCAGCTACTCGACGACCTGCAGGAGCGCTACCCGCAGCTGATCACCCCCGATCAGATCCAGAACTGGGTCGCAGTGGCCGGGCGCGAGATGACCCAGTTCGGCCAGCGCGCCCTGACCCTGTCGTTGGCGTCGCTTGGCAACGTGCTGTCGTTGATCATCTACCTGGTGCTGGTGCCGATCCTGGTGTTCTTCCTGCTCAAGGACCGCGACAGGCTGGTCGATTTCACCCTGTCGCTGCTGCCCCGCAAGCGTGCCCTGATGACCCGCATCTGGCAGGAGATGGACGTCCAGATCGCCAACTATGTGCGTGGCAAGTTCATCGAGATCATCATCGTGGGCACCGTCTCCTTCCTCACCTTCGCCTACTTCGGGCTGCCCTATTCGGCGCTGCTGGCGGTACTGGTGGGCTTCTCGGTGCTGGTGCCCTACATCGGTGCGGCAGTGGCCACTCTGCCGGTGGCGGCGGTTGCGGGCTTCCACTTCGGCATGACCAGCGAGTTCGCCTATGTGGTGATCGCTTACGGTATCATCCAGGCGCTGGACGGCAACGTGCTGGTGCCGATCCTGTTTTCCGAGGCGGTCAACCTGCATCCGGTGTCGATCATCGTGGCGGTGCTTTTCTTCGGGGGGATCTGGGGATTCTGGGGGATCTTCTTCGCCATTCCGCTGGCCACCCTGCTCAAGGCGCTGGTCTACGCTTGGCCGCGGGGAATTCAGCGGCACAAGCGCGAGGAGGCCGTCGAGGGGCTGGTCGAGGAGTGAGCGGGGGCGGCGCAGCGGCCGCCCCCGCTGGGGTGCCTCAGTCGGCGTTCAGGCGACCATCCTGCAGCGCCTGGGCGGCTTTCAGTACCTCCTGGGCGTGGCCCGGCACCTTGACCCCGCGCTACTCCTTGGCGAGCCGGCCCTCGGCGTCGATCAGGAAGGTGCTGCGCTCGATGCCCAGGTGCTCCTTGCCGTAAAGCTTCTTGAGCTTGATGACGTCGAACACTGTGCACACCGTTTCGTCCTTGTCGGAGATCAGTTCGAAGTTGAAGCCCTGCTTGGCCTTGAAGTTCTCCTGGGCACGGATACCATCCCGGGAGACACCCAGGATCACGGTGTTGCTGGCGTCGAAGTTCGACTTGCGGTCGCGGAAGTCACTGCCCTCAGTGGTGCACCCCGGGGTGCTGGCCTTGGGGTAGAAGTAGATCACCACCTGCCGGCCCTTGAGCTCGGAGAGGGACACGGTGGTATCACCGGTGGCGCTGGCGGTGAAGTCGGGAACCGGCTGGCCGATGCTCATGCTCATGGGAGTCTCCTGCGCGTTGGTTGAGGGAGGTTGATTACACGCAAGTGCTGCGGCGCTGTCAAAGTCCCAAACGCCGCAGTGCGGTCAAAGTGGTGCGCCTTGCTGTACAGGCTCTGGCGGGCTGAGTACCATTTGACCCTTGATGTGGGCCACGGGCCCCGCCCCTTCCTGACCCGGTGCGAACCGGGCCGAGGCGTAGCCCTCGAATCGAGAGGATAGAGAGGATGATCACTGGCAGTATCGTCGCCCTAGCGACGCCGATGAAGGTCAATGGCGACATCGACTGGGAAGCGCTGCGTCGCCTGGTGAACTTCCACCTCGACAACGGCACCGATGGCATTGTCGCCGCCGGCACCACCGGCGAGCCCACCACCATGTCGTTCGCCGAGCATTTCGATGTGATCCGCACCGTGGTGGAAGAGGTTAACGGACGCATTCCGGTCATCGCCGGTACCGGTGCCAACGCTACCTCCGAGGCGGTGGAACTGGCCCGCTATGCCGGTGAGGTGGGGGCAGATTACTGCCTGTCGGTCTGTCCCTACTATAACAAGCCCACCCAGGAGGGGCTCTACCGCCACTTCAAGGCCGTTGCAGAGGGCAGCAAGCTGCCGGTGATCCTCTACAACGTGCCGGGTCGCACCGCCTGCGACCTCTACAACGAGACCGTGCTGCGCCTGGCCGAGGTCGACAACATCATCGGCCTCAAGGATGCCACCGGTAACCTGGAGCGGGCAGAGGACCTGATTGCACGGCTCCAGGGCAGCGGCTTCATGCTCTATTCCGGCGACGACGGCACCGCCTGCGACTTCATGCTGATGGGTGGCCACGGCGATATCTCGGTGACCGCCAACGTGGCCCCCAGGGCCATGCACGACCTCTGTGCGGCGGCGGTGGGCGGTGATGCCGACCACGCCCACCAGCTCAATACCCGGCTGATGCCACTGCACACCAACCTGGGTATCGAGTCCAATCCGATCCCGGTCAAATGGGCGCTCTACCGCATGGGGCTGATCGAGCCGGGCATCCGCCTGCCGCTTACCTGGCTCTCGGAGAAGTACCACTCCACGATCAGCGAGGCCCTGCAGCTGGCCGGCGTGATCGAGGATTGACCGGCAACGAGCCGGAACCTGGAGAACTGGATGCAAGGTAGACGCATGAACTCAGCGCTGAAATGGCTTCCCCTGGTGGCGGCCATGGCCCTTGCGGGCTGTGCCCGTGAGTCGGGCTACTACCACGACCGCAACGTCGACTACGCCGAGGCGCGCACTGCCCCGGCGCTGAACCTGCCCGAGAGTCGGGATTCTCAGCGCTATCGCGATGCCATGCCGGTGCCCCAGGCCGCGGGCGACTTCCGAGCCCCCGACGGCCGCTTTCGTGCACCCAGCCCCCAGGCACTGGGTGCGGGGCGTGGCATGGAGCGCGACTTTGTCGAGCGACGCGCTATCGGCCGCGACGCCTGGCTGGTAGTGGGCGCCGACCCGGGCGCCGTCTGGCCGCAACTCGAGGACTTTGCCCGCACCCGGGGTCTGGGTGTCCAGGCCAGCGACTCATCGCGCGGCGTGATCGAGACAAGCCAGGCGCGGCTCAGCGTGCGCCAGGGTTTGCGTGCCGGCGACAGCGAGGTGCGCTGTGACCAGCAAGGGGCCCCGGTGGGCGCCTGTCTCGACGCCCTCGAAGAGTACTTCGGGGCGCGCAGCGCCACCGCCAGTGCCTCCTCCCTGGCGGCGCAGCGTCTGGCCGGCGAGGCGCGGCTGAGCCTCGAAAAGCGCGGTGATGAGTGGCTCGTCGAGATTCCACTGGAGATCGATCGCACCTGGGCTGAGCTCGACCACCAGCTGCGCCAGGACTTCACCGTGGAGGAGCGCCGTGAGCTGCTGGAGAGCGACCCGACGGGGCGCGGGTTCCTGATCAGCTACATGACGGTCAGCGAGCGCAACCGCAATCCGCTGCAGGTCGTCTTTAGTGCCGACGTGCGCCAGATGCACCAGCAGGTCCGCCTGGTACTGGAGTCCGAAGGGCCCCGTCAGACCGTGTTGCGGGCGGTCAACGCCAGCGAGCGCGAGTTCTCCCCCGAAGACCAGCGTGAGCTGCTCGAGCGGGTGGCGGGTCTGCTGCGCTAATGGCGGCAGAGCCGGTCGCCTGCGCACCGCGCCGGGGGCGACTGCAGTTCGCCTCCCTGGGCAGCGGCAGCAAAGGCAACGCGACCCTGGTCAGTGACGGCGAGACCCATCTGCTGGTGGACTGTGGTTTCGTCCTGCGCGAGACCGAGCGTCGCCTGGCGCACTTCGGGCTGCATCCGCGTCAGCTCGATGCGGTGTTGGTGACCCACGAGCACGGCGATCATATCCGCGGGGTGGGCCCACTGGCGCGCCGCCACGGCGTGGCGGTCTACCTGACCCCGGGGACCTGGGGCTCGGGTCGTCTCGGCGAGTTGCCGGACCGGCACTGGATCACGCCGCAACAGCGCTTCGCCGTCAAGGGCCTTACCATCGCCCCGGTGACCGTGCCCCACGATGCCCGGGAGCCGGTGCAGTTTCGCGTTCACGGCAGCGATCGCTGCCTCGGCGTACTCACCGACCTGGGCCACCCCACCGAGCACGTCGCCGAGGCCTTCGCCGGCTGCGACGCCCTGGTGCTGGAGTGTAACCATGACGTCCAGATGCTCGCCGAGGGACCCTATCCGCCGCGCCTCAAACGCCGGGTGGGTGGCGACTGGGGGCATCTGGCCAACGTCCAGGCGGCGGCACTGTTGCCGCGTCTCGGCCTGGATCGCCTGCAGCATATCGTCTGCTCGCACCTGTCGGAACACAACAATCGTCCCGAGCTGGCTCGGGAGGCTCTGGTGCCGCTGCTCGATGGCGACGAATCTCGACTCAGGGTCTCCTGCCAGACGGCGGGCATGACGTGGCAGGCCATCGGCTGAACACGTAACCTCACATCACTGTCTTTCATTACTTCCCGTTTTCGCTGCTCGCAGCCTCTGGAGGCTTCCATGGAAAAGCGCCAAGAACTCTATGCCGGCAAGGCCAAGTCGGTCTTCGCCACCGATGATCCGTCTCGCGTGATCCTGCAATTCCGCGACGATACCAGCGCCTTCGACGGCGAGCGGATGGAGTCGCTGGCGCGCAAGGGCATGGTCAACAACTGCTTCAACGCCTTCATCATGGAGACGCTGGCGGCGGCGGGGGTGCCGACCCACTTCGAGAAGCGTCTCTCGGCGACCGAGAGCCTGGTCAAGGCGCTGACGATGATCCCGGTGGAGTGCGTGGTGCGCAATATCGCCGCCGGCGGACTCGTCAAGCGCCTGGGCGTCTCCGAGGGTCAGGAGCTCACTCCGCCGACTTTCGAGCTCTTCCTGAAGAACGACGCCCTGCACGACCCGATGATCAACGAGTCGCTGGCCGAGACCTTCGGCTGGGCCACCCCCGGCCAGCTGGCCGAGATGAAGGCGCTAACCTTCAAGGTCAACGAAATACTCAGGGCGCTGTTCGCCGATGGCGGCATGCTGCTGGTGGACTACAAGCTAGAGTTTGGCCTGTATGAGGGCCAGATCGTGCTCGGCGATGAATTCTCACCGGACGGCTGTCGGCTGTGGGACGCAAAGACCCGGGAGAAGCTCGACAAGGACCGTTTCCGCCAGGGTCTGGGCGGCGTGATCGAGGCCTACGAGGAGGTCGGTCGCCGCATCGGCGTGGAATTCGCCTGATCGAATCAGTCTCCGAATCACGTCAGTCGCTGAATAGGAAGGGGTCCTGAGGGGCCCTTTCTCGTTGCAGGAGAGTAAGCCAGGAGGCGCTCAGGCCGCCACGATCTCCACCACCTCTATCCGCATACCTTCGTTCGTCGCAATGGCTTGAAAGCGCACGTCCACGTCACGCAGGCGCACGCCATAGATGCGCGCCTCGGCGCCCTGGCGGTAGGCCGGGCGGGGGTCCTGGGCCAGCACCTGGATGATCAGCTCGCCCAGAGAGTCGCCGTCGGGACGTTCGGCCAGGGTCGCCGCGGTGGCGGCGCTGAACGCCACCGGGAGCAGGGACGGCGCCTCGGGCGCAAAGCCGGCACGGGCCTCGGGGCGCGCCTCGGCCCAGGGCAGGTAGGGCTTGATGTCGAGCACCGGTGTGCCGCTGACCAGGTCGGCGCCGCACAGCACCAGGCGCACCCCGCGTCGGGTGTCGATCTCCACAAGCTCTACCAGGGACAGGCCCAGACGGTTGGGGCGGTGCGTACTGCGACTGGCGAACACACCGACCCTGGCGTTGCCGCCGAGCCGCGGTGGGCGCACCAGCGGCGCCCAGCGTCGGGAGGCGCTCCGGTCGGGGCTGAGGTGAAAGAGGAAGGTCAGCCACAGGTGGCTGAAATCCTCCAGGCCGCGCACCGCCAGCGGGTCGTCGAAGGGGGGCGCCAGGATCAGACTGGCTCGGGCCGCCGGCGCTAGACCGGGCTGCCGGGGAATGCCGAACTTGTCGGGGTAGTCGCTTTCGATGACGCCGATGGGCGACAGCGAGATGGCGCTGATAGGCAGGGTATCGATCATGGGTGGATTATGCCCGGCAGGGGGCCCTGCGGCGAGGGGATTGGCCCGGCAGTTGTGCTTGTGTAGTCTTTCGGCAACGCACACTGCCACGGAACTTTCATGAACGAGACGCTGACGCCGGCCGGCACCGAGATTCGCCCCCCCCGGGGCGCACGAATTTTCTATCGCCAGGCCCGGGCCCGGGACGCCGCCGATCAGGCCGAAGTCTTCCACCACGCCGTCATGCAGGGGGCCATGTCCCATTACAGCGTTGCCCAGCGGGAGGCCTGGGCGTCGGCCCTGCCCCGTGACGCCAGCGCCTGGGCGGCGCGCCAGGCGCTCTTCACCACCCTGGTGGCCGACTGCGACGGCCGCTGCGTGGGCTTCCTCGAGCTGGATGTCCCCCGTGGTCGCATCGAGACGCTCTACGTCTGGCCGTCTCTTTCGCGGCGCGGGATCGGCTCCACCCTGCTGATCCATGCCGAGCGCCTGCTGATGGAGCAGGGCCACGATCTGGCTCACATCGAGGCCAGCCTGGTGCTGGTGGAGCGACTGGTGCGACGCGGCTGGCGGGTCATGGGCGATGAGTGGGTGGAGCGCGGCGGCGAGCGGCTGTGTCGGACGCGTCTGGAGAAGCGTCTTGCCGCCGTGGAGACCTGAGCTTCCTTTACAGCTGCCTGGTCATTGGATGATCCGCATGGAGAGGTCGATCGCCTTGATGTCTTTGGTCAGGGCGCCGCTGGAGATGCAATCCACGCCGGTCTCGGCAATGGCCCGCAGGGTGGCCTCTTCGACGTTGCCTGAGGCCTCCAGGGTCGCCCGGCCGGCGTTGCGCTTGACCGCCTCGCGCATGTCATCGAGGCTGAAATTGTCCAGCATGATGACGTCGGCCCCCGCCGCCAGGGCCTGATCCAGCTCTGCGAAGGTTTCCACTTCCACCTCCACCGGCAGGTCCCGGGCGATGTTGCGCGCTTCGCTTACTGCTGCCTCGATACCGCCGCAGGCGGCAATATGATTCTCCTTGATCAGGAAGGCGTCCCACAGGCCGGTGCGGTGGTTGTGGCCGCCACCACAGGTCACCGCGTACTTCTGGGCCAGGCGCATCCCCGGCAGGGTCTTGCGCGTGTCCAGCAGGCGCACGCCGGTATCATGAATCAGATCCACATAGTGGCGGGTACGGGTGGCGGTGGCCGAGAGGGTCTGGAGCAGGTTCAGCGCAGCGCGCTCTCCGGTGAGCAGGCTGCGGGCGGAGCCCTCGAGCTCCAGAAAGACCTGGCCGGCCTCGAGGCGGTCGCCGTCGGCGGCGTTCCAACTCAGGGTCACGGTGACGTCGAGACGCCGGAACAGTTCATTGACCCAGGCGACGCCGCACAGCACACAGGCCTCACGGGTGATGACTCGGGCACGTGCGGTGGCATCGGCGGGAATCAGCTGGGCGGTGATATCGCCCGGGCCCAGATCCTCGGCCAGCAGGCGAGCACCGGCGTCGCGAATCTCTTCGATGAGTTTTTCGTGGTAGGGCAGAGCATCCTGGTAGTCCATGCGGGGCACTCGTAGGGTTGAAGCCAGCGCGGGGTGGCCGTGGTGATCGGTGGCGTTCATTATAGGGAATCCATGCGGATCACGTCAGGGGAGAGCGATGCCGATCGAACAGGGATGGCTTGCGGGCGCGCGGCGGGTGCCGTCACCCAACTGCGATGAGCGCCCCGAGGGTGAGGTCTCGCTGCTGCTGCTGCACTCCATCAGCCTGCCGCCCGGCGAGTTCGGCGGCGCGCATATCGAGCGGCTCTTCACCAACCGCCTGGACCCCGATGCCCATCCCTTCTTCGCCGAGATCGCCCATCTTCGGGTTTCCGCCCATCTGTTGATCCGCCGCGACGGTGAGTGCGTGCAGTTCGTGCCCTTCGAGCGTCGCGCCTGGCATGCCGGCCGCTCCCGGTGGCGCGATGGCAAGCGGGAGCGCACGGCGCTGAACGACTTCGCCATCGGTATCGAACTCGAGGGTGACGAAGTCTCACCCTATCGCCTGGCCCAGTACCTGGCGCTGGCGCGAGTGACCGCCGATTTGCTGGCGGTCTATCCGGTGCTGGACGAGACACGCATCACCAGCCACGCCCGGGTGGCGCCGCTGAGAAAATCCGACCCCGGCCTTGCCTTCGACTGGGCTTTTTTTCGGCAGAGGCTGGCCCGCGGCGCTGTGCTCGATCGGCCACCGGCCTGATAACGCCCCACTCTGGTCGTTCGCTTGCTTCATACGGTAGTTTACTTACAACTGCTTGTCCTTGGGCGAATTGCCCATGGCTGTAGCTTGCTAACCCATTGTGTTGCGGTGCAATAATCGATACTTGGAATTCGTTTCCATAAAAGCTTGAATTGGCAGATCAGCTTCTTTGGGGTATCTTTCACGCAGAAACGGCGGTTTATGCGCATCGTCATGTAAGAAAACTACACACTGTCAGTCGGCGCGACCCTCTCTGACGAGAGAACGCCTAGATACCCGCCTATGCGGGTGCAAGTTTTACCATCGTCATTCGGAGAGACGTCATATGAGTCTGGAGGCAAGAGAGGATCTCGACCCGGTCGAGACCACGGAATGGCTGGAATCCCTGGAATCGGTGCTGGATCGTGAGGGCGATGACCGTGCCCGATTCCTGCTGACGCGCCTGGCGGATCGTCTGCGCCGCGACGGGACTCAGTCTCCCTTCTCGGTGACAACCCCGCATCGCAACTCCATCCCGGTGCATCGTGAGGCACCTCTGCCGGGCGATATCTTCATGGAGCGGCGGATTCGTTCGCTGGTTCGTTACAATGCCATCGCTCAGGTGATACGCAACAACCGCGCGAACCCGGGACTCGGCGGCCATATCGCCAGCTTCATGTCGGCGGCGACACTCTATGACGTCGGCTTCAACCACTTCTTCCGCGCACCCAACGGCGATTTCGAAGGTGACCTGGTCTACATCCAGGGCCATGTGGCACCGGGCGTTTACGCTCGCTCTTACCTGCTGGGGCGCCTTTCCGAAGAGCAGATGGACAAGTTTCGTCAGGAGGTTGATGGCGACGGCCTGTCATCTTATCCCCACCCATGGCTGATGCCGGATTTCTGGCAGTTCCCCACGGTCTCCATGGGCCTCGGCCCGATCCAGGCCATCTATCAGGCCCACGTGATGAAGTACCTTCACTCACGTGAAATGAAGAATATGTACGACCGCAAGATCTGGTGCTTCATGGGCGACGGCGAATGCGACGAGCCGGAATCCCTGGGTGCCATCCACCTGGC
>PWIZ01000267.1 GCA_003560175.1 Halomonas sp.
ACCGAGGCTCTTTCTACTGGTGGGAGCCACGCTTTGCGGGGCGAAGGCCGAGGCCACAACATCCGCCAGCAACACCGCCGGGCGGCTGCGCCGCCATTCGCCCGGCAGAGCCGATCTCCTACCAGTAGATTGAAGTCCTAGAGGTTATCCAGTGACCACCGGGATTGATTCCTTCTGGTGGGAGCCACGCTCCGCGGGGCGAAGGCCGAGGCCACAACATCCGCCAGCAACACCGCCCGACGAAGACCATGCCTACTTGGTATCGATATAGCGGTGGTCGTTGAAGGTGGCGACCCAGCCGGGGTGGTAGACCAGCAGAATGGACGTCAGCATGCCGGTGATAAAGGCCTCGGAGGGCATCAGCAGTGGCAGGAAGCGGGCGTACTCCATGGCCTGGTAGAGGGCGTGGGCGTCAGTGGCGCCGAGGGCCATGAGCCCCACCGCCAGGAGCCCCGCGGCCAGCGTCGAGAGCGCGGCGCCGAAGAAGCCGCAGACGAACATGAAGACCATCAGGTTGTCGGGCAGGCGGCGGTCCACCAGCCGCCAGACCAGCACCGTGACCAGCGCCGGCATCACCCCGGTGACCAGCAGGTTGACGCCCAGCAGCGGCCAGTCGACGCGGCCGGTGACCACCGCCGCGAGATTGACGATCAGGATCGAGACCAGCGCCAGCGGGGCCTTGAAGACCAGGGTCAGCAGCGCGGTGAACATCAGGTGCAGGGAGAGCCAGTCCACCGCCTGGGCGCGCAGCTGCCACATCAGTAGCACCGCCACGGTGGCGGCGAGCCAGCGGTGCTGCAGCGCGGTGTCGGCGAACAGCGCCCGCCAGGGCCGCTGGGCCAGCGCCAGGCCGAAGAGCACAAACGACACCAGGCCACAGAGGATCAGCAGCCAGGGGGCGAGCACCGCTTGGGAAAATGACATGGAGCGCCTCTCGTCGTCTCACATCTCGCCCGATCAGGCGAAGACCACCGTCTTGTTGCCGTGGATCAGCACGCGATCCTCCAGGTGCCAGCGCAACCCGCGGGCCAGCACCGCCTTCTCCACGTCGCGGCCGAAGCGCACCAAGTCCCCCGGGGTGTGGCAGTGGGTGACGCGGTGGATGTCCTGCTCGATGATCGGGCCGGCGTCGAGCTCCTCGGTGACGTAGTGGCAGGTGGCACCGATCAACTTCACGCCGCGCTCATAGGCCTGGTGGTAGGGCTTGGCCCCGGCGAAGGAGGGCAGGAAGCTGTGGTGGATATTGATCACCCGCCCTGCGTAGCGTTCACAGATCGACGGCGGCAGGATCTGCATGTAGCGGGCCAGCACCACGCAGTCCGCGCCCACGTCATCCACCAGGCGCACCACCTCGTCGAAGGCGGCCTGCTTGTCGTCAGGCTGCACCGGCACATGGTGGTAGGCAATGCCGTGCCACTCCACCAGGCCGCGCATGGTCTCGTGGTTGGAGATCACCGCGGCGATGTCGCAATCGAGCTCGCCGGCGGTCCAGCGGTAGAGCAGGTCCACCAGGCAGTGGGACTCCTTCGAGACCATCAGCACCACCCGGGGGCGGTTGCGAGTGTCGGTGAGCGCCCAGGTCATGTCGAACTCGGCGGCGATGGGAGCGAAGGCCTCGCGCAGCGTCTCGGGGGGCATGCCGATGGAGTCGGCCAGGATCACGTAGCGCATGAAGAAACGCCCGGTCTCCAGATCGGAGTGCTGGCTCGCCTCGGTGATGGAGCCGCCGTGGCCGGCAATGAATCCGGACACGCGTGAGACGATGCCCACGCGATCGGGGCAGGAGACCACCAGGCGATAATAGTGTGACATGGGGTGACTCTGGCTGGGCTGAGATCAGGGGCATCAGTGTAACGAAAACAGGAGTTTCCGGCATCCTCGCACCACAAGAGGAACATCGGGGCGCAAAAGGGGCGCCGGGTATGGCTCTCCGAGGGGATCCTATGCCAGGGGTGAGGAGCACGGCTCCGAACGGGCTGGCCATGGATGGCCAGCACCGGACCTTCAAGCGGAGCGGGACGCGAGAGTGAAGAAGGGCATCGGTAGCGTACAGGGAGGTATTCACAGCGCCCCCGAGGAGAGCCATACCCGGGTTAGCCCCGTCGCTCTATGGCCTGGGGTGCATCTTACCCGTCGTTGTGGCTGCCCGGGGCCATCCCGTATAGTGAAGGCACACTTTCCGAGCCCACCGCCCCCGATGCCACAGCCCAGAGTTCAGATTCGCCCGCGCCGCCGCCCTCCCCTGCACTTTCTGCCGCTGGGCGGCTGCGGCGAGATCGGCATGAACCTGAGCCTCTATGGTTACGGGGATAGGGACCAAGAGGAAGAGTGGGTCGCGGTGGACTGCGGGATGATGATCCGCCAGGATCTCCCCGACAGCCCCCTGCAGGTGCCCAACCTGGACACCCTGGCCACCCTGGGCATTCGCCCTCGGGCGCTGATCATCACCCACGGCCACGAGGATCATATCGGCGCCGCCGCCTGGCTGTGGCCGAGGTGGGGCTGTCCCATCTGGGCCACGCCGCTGGCCGCCGGCCTGCTGCGCGCCAAGTTCATCGAGCGCGGCCTGGCCACCGAGGCCATCCGGGTCATCGAGCCGGGCGAGGCGCTGGAGACCGGCCCCTTCACCCTGCGCTACCTGCCGGTGACCCACTCCATTCCCGAGAGCTGCGCCCTGCTGCTGGCCGCCGGCGAATACCGCGTGCTGCATACCGGCGACTGGAAGTTGGACCCCGAGCCGCTGATCGGTAAGCCCATGAAGGCGGCCACTTTCCGCGCCATCGCGCCGCTGGATCTGGTGATCGGCGACTCCACCAACGCCCCCATGCCGGGACACTCGCGCAGCGAAGGCGAAGTCGCCCAGGCGCTGGAGCACACCATCGCCCACTGCGAGGGACGCGTGGTGGTCTCCTGCTTCGCCAGCAACCTGGCGCGAGTGCTCTCCATTGGCCGCGCCGCCCATCGCAACGGTCGCCGGGTCAGCCTGATGGGCCGCTCCATGGAGCGCATGGTGGGGGTGGCCCGCGGCCTGGGCTACCTGGACGACTTCCCAGCCCTGGTGCCGGTATCGGATCTCGGCTACCTGCCCCCCAACGAGGTGCTGGTGATCGCCACCGGTAGTCAGGGCGAGCCCCGGGCGGCGCTCAGCCGCCTAGCCCGCGGCCGCCATCACGCCATGGAACTGGGCGCGGGGGACAGCGTGATCTTCTCGGCCAAGGCGATTCCCGGCAACGAGCTGATGATCGAGCGGCTCAAGAACGGCCTCAAGCGCCTGGGCGCGACCCTGCTCGACGAGTTCAACCACCCGGAGCTGCACGCCTCCGGCCACCCCGCCCAGGAGGAGCTACGCATCTTCTATGGCTGGGTGAAGCCGCGCTACCTGCTGCCGGTACACGGCGAGCCGCGCCATCAGCGAGCCCACCGCGAGCTGGCCGAGTCGCTGGGTATCCAGGCGCCATTGGCGCCCCTCAACGGCGATCTGATCCGCCTGGACGCCGAGGGGCTGACCCGGGTCTCCCGCCATCCCCAGCCACCCTGCATCATCAGCCAGAACGCCGTGGCGCCGCTGGCCGGCCTGGCCAGCGACAGCCCGGGACCGCGCCACGGCAGCCTCTACCTAGCGGTCTCTGTCACCGCCACCGGCGAGGGGGGCTGGACGCGCATCGGTCGGCTGATGCTGGACGCCAGCCAGTGCAGCCCCATCGATGAAGAGGCCTTCACCGACTGGCTGGACGAGGCGCTGGAGTCGCTGACAGGTGATACCCTGGCCGATCTGCGCCTGGCACTGCAGCCGCGGCTGGTGGGCTGGTTCGCCGATCACCTTCGCCGCCTGCCGGAGATCCACCTGCAGATCCTTGCCGTGGAGGCGCCCTCGGCGACCGAGCTGGGTTGAGGGGATAAGTGGAACAGCTGCAAAAGAGAAGCCGCTCGATGAGCGGCTTTTTTCATGCCTGACGACCGCCTCGGGGAGCCCTGCGGCCTCCATTCGCCCCGCAAAGCGTGGCTCCCACCAGAAGGAACAGCCTTGGCGATAGCTGAATAACCCCCAAGGCCCAAGCTGAAGGAACAACCTCGGTAGGTTGATACAGCTAACCCTTGGTGGCGTTCTTCGGCGGACGTCCGCGCTTGCGACGCGGCGGGTCGAGCACCAAGTCGTCGACGGAAAGCCCCGCCTCGCTGATGGCCTCGAGGATCTCGGAGCGCTTGCGCTCCTTCTGCAGCTCCTCATCCTGGCGCTGACGTTCTTCATCTTTCTTCTGCTCGATCACCTCGTCGATCACCTCGGAGAGCTTATTCAGCTGCTCCCTGCTGAGCTGACGTGCGGCGGCGCGAGCGACGTTCTTGTTGCGTGCGATACGCTCCAAGGATTCGCTGGACATGGGTCCCCTCCTGAACCGAAAAACGAGACGGATATTGCGTACGTGTGTGCTCGGGGAAAGTATATGCATCTTTACCGAGTTGGCAAGAAAAGCCACACAACCATCCAAAAGAAAAGCGGGCCATTAATGCCCGCCTTATCCGTCAAGAGCCCAGGGGAAAGTGGTGTGAAAGAGGGGCTCAGCCACCGGTCATGTTCATGAAGCGAACCACCTGCACGTCGCCATCGGTGGTGAAGTGGTGGCGCTCGGGCTTGAGGGGCATGGCCGCCACGATAGCCCGCTTGAGGGGCTCGATATCCCCCGGGTGAGCGCGCAGCACCCGGCGTAGATCCACCGAGTGCTCATTGCCGAGACAGAGCAGCAGACGCCCTTCCACGGTGACCCGAACCCGGTTGCAGGTGGAGCAGAAATTGTGGCTGTGGGGCGAGATGAAACCCACCCGTGTGTCGCTGTCGGCCATGCGGAAATAGCGCGAGGGGCCCAGGGTGCTCTCGGTGGTGGGAGTGAGGGGGTAGCGGGTCTCGATCAGCGCCTGGACCTCGTCGCTGGAGCAGTAGGTCTCGTCGCGGCGATGGTCGGAGACGTCGCCCAGGGGCATCTCCTCGATAAAGCTGATGTCGAGCCCTTCGCTGCGGGCGAACGCCACCAGGTCGATCACCTCGTCGTCGTTGCGCCCCTTGAGGATCACCGCGTTGAGCTTGGTGCGCTCGAAGCCGGCCTCCCGGGCGGCGCGGATGCCGTCGATGACCCGGGCAAGATCGCCGGTGCGGGTCAGCTGGCGAAAGCGCTCGGGGTCGAGGGAATCCAGACTGATATTGAGCCGCGTCATGCCCGCTTCGCGCAGCCGCTTGGCAAATTTTGGTAGGCTCGCGCCGTTGGTGGTCATGGCGAAGTCGCGAAGTCCCGGCAGCGTGCCGATCTGCTCGACCAGCTGGTCGATATCGCGCCGAACCAGGGGCTCGCCGCCCGTCAGGCGAACCTTCTCCACTCCCAGCTCGATAAAGGCTCGAGCCACCAGGGCGAGCTCTTCCAGGGTCAGCACCTGGGCACGCGGCAGGAAGGTCATCTCCTCGCTCATGCAGTAGACGCAGCGGAAATCGCAGCGGTCGGTCACCGAGATACGCACATAGCGCACGCGCCTGCCGAAATCGTCGATCAGTTCCTGGGGCAGTGTTGTCATTATCATCCCTCGTGCTTGTGCGCGAATCAGGCCTTCCAGCGGCTCGCATCCTCATGGTCGGAGTGACGTTCCGAGACCCAGTAGTCGCCTTCACTGGCGTGCTCCTTCTTCCAGAAGGGGGCGCGGGTCTTGAGGTAGTCCATGATGAAATCGCAGGCCTCGAAGGCCGCTCGTCGATGGGCGCTGGCCACCGCTACCAATACGATAGGGTCTCCGGGGGCCAGGCGTCCAATGCGGTGGATCACCCGCACGCCGTCCAGGGCCCAGCGGCCCTCGGCCTCGGTGACGATATGCGCCAGCGCCGACTCCGTCATGCCCGGATAGTGCTCCAGGGTCAGGGCGGTGACTTCCGGGCATTCATTGAAGTCCCGCACCAGGCCGGTGAAGCAGACCACCGCGCCGATATCGGTGCGCCCGGCCAGCAGCGCGCGCTGTTCGGCGCCGGCATCGAAGGGCGCCTCCTGCACGCGAATGCTCGGTTCACAACGTCTGGGATCAGCAACCATAGGGTCAGCCTCCGGTGACGGGGGGAAAGAAAGCCACTTCGTCATCATCGGTGATCGGAGTACGGTCGCCGGCCATCACCTGGTTCACCGCACACATGACGCGCCCCTCATCGAGACCCGCGAAGCGGGGATCCAGGGCCTTGAGGGCCGCCTTGAGACCGCCGACATCGGGCCGCGACAGATCGGAGAGGGGCACGGAGAGTTCGCCCACGCCGAGTCGTTCGCGCAGCTCCGCCAGGCACTTGACGCGGACGCAGGGCGAGGCGATATCGCAGCGGCTGCCCACGGCCACCTGACCGCCGCGTCCCTGGCCGGTCACGATGAGTCCCTCGGCGCCGGTCACGACTGTCTCACCGGCGGCCTCGCCCCCACCGACGCCCTCGCCGCGGCGGTAGTCGCCGGACTTGCCGCCGGTCTTGGCGTCCAGGCGAATCGCGTCGATCACCATGTCCTTGTCCACCGCCTTGCACATATCGTAGAGGGTCAGGCAGGCCACCGAAACGGCGGTGAGGGCCTCCATTTCCACCCCGGTGCGGCCGTTGAGCCGGCAGGTGGCGGTGACCTCCACGCAGCTCTCCACCTCGTCGAGGGTGAAGTCGATGGCGACCTTCGACAGCGCCAGGGCGTGGCAGAGCGGGATCAGCTCGTGGGTGCGCTTGGCGGCCTGGATGCCGGCGATGCGCGCGGTGGCCAGCACATCGCCCTTGGGCAGGCCGCCCTCGGCCAGCAGCGCCAGGGTCTCGGGGCGCATGGTGATGCGCCCGGAGGCCCTGGCCTCCCGGCGGCTCTCCGGCTTGTCGGCGACGTCCACCATATGGGCTTCGCCGCGGACGTTGAGATGGGTCAGTGACATGGTCAGTGCCTCACGGATAACGGAACAGGGGTTGGATGGTCACCGCCTCGCCGGCGGCCACGGCCGCGCGGTCGGCGGCGATCTCGATCAGACAGTTGGCCTGGACCATGGAAGAGAGGATGCCGGAGCCCTGGGCGCCGGTGCCGGCGACCCGCAGCCGCCCCTCGGCGTCGCAGCGATAGACGCCGCGCAGATAGTCGACGCGCCCGGTGCGGCTCGTCAGCGCCTGGTCGACCACGGCGACCCACCGCGGCGGCGCCACCGCCGCCCGGCCCGGCAGCCTACCCTGCAACCTACCCTGCAACTTGGCCAGCAGCGGGGCAGCGAACTGCAGGAAGGTGACCATGGCCGCCACCGGGTTGCCGGGCAGGCCCAGGAAGGGCACGCCGTGGGGGCCGAGGCGGCCGCAAGCCAGCGGTCGGCCGGGACGCATGGCGATTTTCCAGAAGCCCAGCTCGCCCTGGGCCGCCAGGGCCGCCCGGGTGTGGTCGGCATCGCCCACCGAGACGCCACCGCTGGTGATCACCAGGTCCGCAGCATTGGCGGCCCGGCTCAGGGCATCGGCGATGGCATCGCGGGTGTCGGGCAGGATGCCCAGGTCGAGCACCTCGGCGCCGTGCTCGGCGGCCAGCGCCATCAGGCTGTAGCGGTTGGCATCATAGATACTCGCCTCGGGCAGCGGCTGGCCCGGGGCGGTCACCTCGTCGCCGGTGGAGAAGAGCGCCACCCGGGGGCGGCGAGCCACCGCCACCTCGGCGCGGCCCAGGGAGGCCAGCAGGCCCAGCTCCGCGGCCCCCAGCCGGGTGCCGGCGGGAAGCGCCAGGGCGCCCCGGGCGATGTCCTCGCCGGCCTGACGCACGTTCTGGCCGCGCCTGACCCGGTCGGGGGTATCGACGATGGCCCAGCGTACGCCGCCGGCGCCCGCCTCGTCCGCCAGCTGCTCGCTCATGATCACGGTATCGGCACCGGGCGGCAGGGGGGCCCCGGTGGTGATGCCGGCACACTCCCCGTGGGCCAGCGGGCCCGGGGGCGCCTGGCCGGCGTGGATCTCCACCACCCGACGGAAGCGCGACGGAAGCGCGCTCTTCTCCAGGCCGCTCGCCTCCCCGCCTTGGGCGGGCCAGGCCACGGCGATGCCGTCCATGGCGGCATTGGTGCACTGGGGCACGTCATGGGGCGAGACGGCGTCCTCGGCCAGCACCCGGCCGTGGGCCAGGGCCAGGGGAAGGGATTCGGCGGACAGCGGGCCCGCGACCAGCGAGAGCACCGCTTCCCGGGCCTCCTCCACGGCCAGCATGCGCTCGCCCAATTCGAAGCAGGAGAGGGTCATGACGAAGGCTCCTGTTCGGCAGCGGCGCGCGGTGCACGCTCTTGCGGCCAGCGCGCCGGCCAGGCGGCGATCCAGTCGGCAAGCGCCGTGAGATCGTTGAGGTCCAGCGCCTCGACGCCGGTCGGCAGGGCCAGGGCCTCGTCGCTGGCCACCGCCCTCACCCAGGGGTCCTGGGCCACCCGCAGCGGCTTGCCCAGGGCCGGGCGGTGGAGCTCCAGCTTGGGCAGCGGCCAGGCCTTGAAGCCCTCCACCAGCACCAGGTCGGGCCGCTGGGTGGCCACCAGCGCCACCAGCCGGGCCAGGTCGGGCTCCTGCTGGTCGGGGGTCTCCATCATCATCGCCAGCCGCCCATGGGAAGCCACCAGCATGGGGGCGGCGCCGGCCTGGCGCAGCCGGTGGCTGTCCTTGCCGGGCTGGTCGACGTCGAAGGTGTGATGGGCATGCTTGATCACCGCCACGCGCAGGCCGCGCTCGGCCAGGCGCGGCAGCAGCGCCTCGAGCAGGGTGGTCTTGCCGGTGCCGCTCCAGGCCGCGATGCCCAGCAGCGGCAGCGATGCCTCCAGCAACAGCGGCGCCTGATCGCTCGGGTTCATAGGGCAGCGCTCACGGGTCGGGAGTCGGGGATTCGGGTGCAGGGTGCAGCGTCGTTTCCAGGCGCTGCCGCTCGTCGTCGGTATTGAGGTTGGCGAAGGCCGCCGGGCAGTCGGAGAAATCCACCCGGCGCCAGGCATGGCGGGCGTACCAGCGGTCGATCTTGCGCTCGCCGCCCGCCAACGCCGCGGCCAGGTCATCGGCCAGGGCCGTACGAATCAGCGCTACGACCGGGTGAAGACGCTCGCCATCACAGGCCACGGCGATATCGGCATCGTCCAGGCCGGCCACCAGGCGCGCCACCAGATCCTCGGGCAGTGCAGGGGTGTCACAGGGCACCACCACCAGCCAGGGTGTGGCGGCGGCGCGCAGGCCGCTGTAGATGCCCATCAGCGGACCCTGGAAGCCGCCCTCGGCGTCCTCGATGACGCGATCCGCCAGCGGGGCGTACTGGGCCTGGCTGCGATTGGCATTGATCAGCACCTCGGCAACCCGCCCGGCCAGGCGCTCGCGCACATGCGCCACCAAGGGGCGGCCGTGAAAGGCCACCAGCCCCTTATCCACACCGCCCATGCGGCGGCCCTGGCCGCCGGCCAGGATCAGGCCAGTGAGTTCGTGTTGCACCATTGTGACCCCTCCTGTGATCGGCACCCCATGATGCCTGAGCGGGCCGACGGGTGCCACGCTGCGCCGCCGCGCAAGTCCCTGGCGTGACCCGGGTCAACGTGGCCTTACCCGAAGACGCAGGAGCCGGTATCCTATGTGCAGTTTTCTTGACAGTCGTTTTCTTGACAGGAGCCACTCCCTTGACCGAACCCATCCCGGACGCCGGTTTCAACGTCGGCAGCAGACTGCGCCAGCTTCGCTTGGCCCGCAGCCTCTCCCAGCGGGAGCTGGCCCGCCGAGCGGGCGTGACCAACAGCACCGTTTCGCTTATCGAACAAAATAGCGTCAGCCCCTCAGTCAGTTCATTGAAGAAGATCCTCGATGCCCTGCCGGTGTCGATCAGCACCTTCTTCGCCGGCGACGAGCCGGGCACACCGCGGGCCTTCTACTACCGCGCCGCGGAACTCACCGAGATCGGCGACGGGCGCCTCTCCTTCCGGCTGGTGGCGGCGCGCCAGGTGGAGCGCAGCATGTCGATCATCCACGAGCGCTATCCCCCCGGCGCAGACACCGGCGAGGAGATGCTCGAACATGACGGTGAGGAAGGCGGCGTGGTGGTGGCCGGCGAGATCGAGCTCACGGTGAGCGGTGAGATCGCCATACTCGGGGCCGGCGACGCCTACTACTTCGATTCAGACCTGCCCCACCGTTTCCGCAACCTGGGCGAGCAGGAGTGCGTGATCGTTAGCGCCAATACCCCGCCCACCTTCTCCGACGGCGGGCGCGAGCAGCATCACGCCTGAGCGGCGTCCTCGACACCGCGCCGACGAGGGCTCGCCAGGATGCGCCGCAGCACTCCCCAGGCGGCGAGTCCGGCCAACAGGTTACCCACCGCCGCGCCGGCGGCGAGCCCCGCCAGGCCACCGAGAGTGGCGCCCAGCCACAGGCAGGGCAGGTAGAAGAGGAACAGCCGCGCGGCGGACATCAGCATGGCGCGCAGCGGCCAGCCCAGGGCGTTGCCCGCCGAGACCACGATCATGCAGACGCCGAGCGCCGCGTAGCTGGGCAGCAAGAAGCGGATCAACATCGCCAGGTCGTCGCGCACCTCGGGGTTGCCGGAGAGCGCCAACGCCACCCAAGGAGCCCCCAGGGCCATGACCAGGCCCAGGCCCAGCTGCCACACCACGACCACCCTGAGGGCCAGGCGCATCAGGCGGTGGATCTGGGCCCAGTCGCCGGCGCCGTAGCAGCGCCCCAGCCAGGGCGGCAGCGACATGGTCATGGCCAGCACCACCATCAGCGAGAGGGTCTCCAGGCGGCTGGCCAGGCCCCAGGCCGCCACCGCGGTCTCGCCCAGCCCCGCCACCGCGGTGATCGCCAGCATGGCGGCCAGCGGCGGCATCAACTGACCGATCATGGCCGGCCCGGCAATTCCGGCAAAGGGCCTCGCCGACGCCCGCGCCTCCCGGCCCAACCCCTGCCCGCTCAGCCAGTGGGTCTCCCGCAGCCGCCGGCCCAGCACCCACAGGCCGCAGGAGAAGGCGATGGCGGTGGCCCAGGCCGCCCCCGGCAGGCCGAGTCCTGGCCAGTCTCCGATCCCGAAGATCAACAGCGGATCGAGCACCAGGTTGACCAGGCTGGTCACCACCATCATCTTGCCCGGCAGCCGGGTATCACCGTGGGCGCGAAACAGGCTATAGCCGAAGTAGAGCCCCGCCCCCAGCCAGGCCGACAGCAGCTGCGGCGCCCAGTAGCCGCGGATCAACTCGCGGGTGGCCGCATCGGCCCCCAGGCTGGCGAACACCGGCGCCTGGATCGCCCACAGCAGCAGCGCCAGCAGCGCGATGGTGGCGGTGCCGATCAGCAGCACCAGGCTACTCAGGCGCCGGGCCCGGGCCTCCTGGCCGGCGCCCAGGGCCCGGGAGATCAAGGCGGCGATGGCGATGCCGAGCCCCACCTGGATACCGATGATCAAGAAGGAGAGCGGGAAGGTGAAGGACTGGGCGGCCAGGGGCGCGGTGCCCAGGCGGGCGATGAAGGCGCTGTCGACCAGCTGGAAGCCGAGCAGCGCCAGCACGCCGATGGCCATGGGCCAGGTCTGCCGCCACAAGGTCACGCCGAGGGCGTCGGGGGAGCGGGGGTGCGTCACTGAAGATCGTGACTGCTCCCCGCCCTAAGCGCTGACGCGCCACGGGCGAGGCTTCCCACTTTGCAGGCAGCAGCCGGCGACATGCCGGACTTACGCAAGCCTCCATGGGCAGAGACGGACAGCCCGTCCGCCTTCAACTTCACTATGCCTTGATGCTTGATGTTCAGCGCCGCGTTGATGTCCCGGTCGTGCTGTGTGTGGCAGGCGGGGCAGTCCCACGACCGGACGCTCAACGGCATGGCGGCCACCTTATGCTGGCAGACATGGCAGGTCTTGGAGCTGGCAAACCACGGGTCGATCTTGACCAGATGCTTGCCCTGCTCCCTGGCCTTGTACGCCAGCTTGGTCATCAAGGCGTGCCAGGACGCATCGCCGATGTGCTTGGCGAGGCGGGCGTTTTTCATCATGTTGCGGACCTTCAGCGTCTCGACGATCACCGCTTGGTTATCGTCAACGATCTGTCGAGAGAGCTTGTGCTGGAAGTCGTGGCGGGTATTAGCGACCCGCTCATGCGCCTTGGCGACGAGTAACCGTGCCTTGGCCCGATTGGCGCTGCCCTTCTTGGTACGGGACAACGCCTGCTGTTTGCGCTTGAGGTTCTTCTGCGCCTGCTTAAGGAAGCGCGGATAGACGGCCTTCTGCCGGGAATCGAAGAAGCGCTGGAAGGCTTGGTCGAGATTGATGCACGACTGCTGGAGAGCCATGGAATCCGCTTCTTTCAGCCAGCCATACTTGCGGGATTTCTTGGCCACCGGCAGCAGCTTTTTGATGTCGTGCTTTGCACTCAACGACTGGCCGTGGCGCTTGTAGCGGTGGGACATGATGCGAAGGCCGGTGTTGTAGCAGAAACGCACCGCGCCGAACTGGCAGTTCAGAAACGCCACCTGCTCAGTCATGGGGTAGATGCGAATCTTCACAGCCTTTAGCATGGAAAGCCATCGAAAACTGGAATATATATACAAAATATGACACCAGGCGCCATGCCGCAACACCAGCAGTGCTATCGCACTGCCCGCCCGAGTGGGCGAGGGTTCACGCGGATTTTGCTGAACGAAAGCCACGACCCAACCGCCACGAACCTTGACTGTGGCATAGAAACGCGCCCCCCGGACATTGCCGGGGGGTCGCTGTTGTGTCCGAGCCTTGGTCAGGCTGCCATGGCCAAGAAAATGGCCTTACTGGCGGATGCCTTCGAAGGTGACGTAGAGCTCGAGTGCGTGCAT
>PWIZ01000285.1 GCA_003560175.1 Halomonas sp.
AATTATTGTGGATGAATTATTAAAAGGATTTAGCGATGATAAATTATATTACGTTAAACTTTCGCAACATAATATTAATTATTATTATAGCACCCACGATGCAGAACTGACAATACTTGATAGCTATGATAATGCAACATTATTAACGTATAAAGAAGCTAACGATATTATTAATAATTTAATACCCATGGGGGAAATCGTACAAATAAAAACGGAGGAATAAACGATGGCTAATAGAAATAACGAACTATTTATAGGGCGTTCAAAAATGAACATGGAGGGGCGGAGTTTAAAGCACCCGGCATTGATTTCACATTATGCCACACCTAACGCTAACAAGATTAGCGATGATATATTAAAAGTATTTTCAATGGACATAGAAACAGAATCCACCACCGGGGAATTAAAATTGCTGGGGTTCTGGGATGGTACAAACTATTCCCATTATGAATCTAATTTTTTACGGGTTTTATTTTCATGGGTGCGATATGCAAAAAGTGAAAATACCGCTTTAACATGTTGGAATCGTTTAGACCCCTTTATTATGTTAAAATTGTTTTTATTAGAATCTAAAGAGCCGATGCAGTCTTTAGACCGCTTTGGTAAAATAAGCGGGGAATGGAATAATAAAAGCGGAACATGGGATGTCAATCCGGTGGTTAGCATCAAAATAGGCGACCAATATTTCGGGATTAAAAATGCCATCCGTTCATCCATTCAGTTTTTTTATTACCGTGAGGGTGATACGCAGTTAAACATGATATGGTGTTTTGATGTCGCCCAGCTGTATCAAAGCGGATTACAAAAGGAAGCGGAAAAACGATTTGATTATTATTCAAAAGTAGACAAATCCGCCCACCTTGTAGACTGGAAACGATACAATATAGATGTAGATTACCGGGAAAATATTGTTTTAAAATCTAACAAATTAGATTGCCGGGCATGTTATGATTTAGCATTGTCAATTCAAGAGGATTTCAAAACCGCATTTGGGTATTACCCAAAGACATTAATAAGCCAAGGTAGTTTAGCCCGTTCTGCTATTGTAGCATCTTTATCAAACAAGTATAAAGGGAAGTACACCGATGAGAAAAAACTAAAACAGCGGGTATTTGATGACATTAAAAGCATAGGCATTATGGAATTCTATGATGAATGGGCGGAAAACTTTGGTAAAGAAACGATGAAAGATTTATATTGCTTATTCACGGAAACATATAGCGGGGGCTATATAGAGGCTATACGGTTCGGTTATGCTAAAAAAGGGTGGTATGCAGACATCGCCAGTGCTTACCCGGGTGTAATTGCGAAATTATACGATTTACGAGGTTCTAAAGTGATAACGGGCAAAGGCACACCCAAACAACCAAAACACGCTTACACGTTTATTAGGGGTACAATAACAGTACCAAAAAACGTGAACTTTCATCCGGTAACAATTAAACACCCTATTAATATTAATACCAATATTAGGGCTACCGGGACATATATGGCATCGTACACATTTAATGAGCGGGTATTTCTTAAACAGCAAGGGGCAACATTTAAGGATGAACACTATTATATAATCCAAACAACCGGAAAACCATCCCCATTAGCGTTGGTTTGTAATGAGTTTATAGAATTACGGAAACGGCTAAAAGCGGAGGGAAATAGTAGCGAGTACATGGCAAAAATTGCATCCAATTCATTATATGGTATTTTATTTGAAGCGGTAGATACTTATTTTGAAATCATGCAAAGCAAAATAATTAAGCACCCAAAAGATAACTATTATATGGACATGTTGAAACCGTACCGTAAAAATATCAATTTAGAATCTATTAAAAATGATTTAAGGTTTTTATATGATGAGGATTACCCAAAAATTATGGCACGATGGAATAATAAACATAGCCAAAATACACCCGATATAGTAGCGGAGGAATTAGAAGCCCAAGGGGTTAAAATTGATGATACAAATATGACAGATATATTTCTGGAAATCAATGACCTATACCAAAGAGATTTAAAACAAGGTAGCGAGGAGGTCTTTGAGCATCCTAAAGTATTAAGGAACGGGTATAGGGCGGGGGAATATTGGAACCCGCTATTTGCATCAATCATCACAAGTGAAACCCGTATTTTAATGGCTAAAGCATCAACCGCCATAGAAAAGGCTGGGGGAAAACCCATCGTAATGATGACCGATAGCATACTATGGGAAGGTACTAAAGACATGATGCCCAAAGAGTTTGTGAGGGATGTAAAAACGTTGGGTTACTTTGAAACCCCCGAACCAATAACAGATATAGTTTGTTTAGGTTCTGGGCGGTATGGTTTTAAAAATGCCCATGGCTATTATGAGGCTAAACGGCGTGGGCTAAATATAACCGATATTCAAAACAAAGATGGTATTAGTGTGGATTCATTTAATTGGATTAATGCACTTAAAATCATGGAGGAGCAAAAGGACACAAAAATTAAAGTGCAAGTTAGGACACTAATTAGCCCCGGTGTTGTGTTACATAATCATAGTTTTAATATTAAGGATTTGGGGCTAATCGTAGACCAAAAAAGAGAGGTAGAAGCGATAGTAGGAAAATCTAAACGATATTATGATGATGGATTAAAAGACCCCAATATATTAGCTAATAAATTAGTAGACACATACCCAATTAATATAGACCCATCCATGTTTGGTAAATATGAAATAATGAACCAAACATTACCAAAGTTAAGAACCGAATTGATGAAAAAGAAATTAAAAACACGACAAGAGAAAAACCGCAACAATTCAAATAATACATCTAAACGGTATTATGATAAGAATCAATCAAAGTTACTGGACAAATACAAAGAAAAATATAACGACTTAAAGCAATACGGCTATACACCCCAAGAGCGTAAACGAATGGCGGGATGGAGCGATGAGAGTTTAAAACTAAAATTGATAGAGGATGGTAAAACAGATGAGTGATTTAGGATTCATGGAAATAGAACCGATTGATAATAGCATACAACCGGAGGGAACTAAACAAGATAAATTAGATGCCATTGATTGTGCTTTTGATTTAGAACCCCATAGCGATGATAGAAAAATAATGTTGGTGGGATTAGCGGAAAACTATTTTACACACTACGGGATTAAAATGCCCGATGAATTATACGGTAACGGGATGTTGCAACCGATGATGGATGCCAACGATAAAACAGCAATAAAAAAGGCGTTAGCCCAGATTAAAAAGTTTGCAGTAAAATATCACTATGAACACACACCACGAATAGAAATA
>PWIZ01000269.1 GCA_003560175.1 Halomonas sp.
GAGCGCCACATCAACTCCATTATGCCTTGTTGCATTTCTCGGTCACCCTGCACTGATGGGGTGGTATCGGCGCCACCCCACGCGGGGCGCGGCGACATCGGTGGTGCCCTGCCGGTGGGGCGAAGCTCATTCCGGCGCTAGCGGCCATAGGCCGAAAGCCTTGAATTTCATGGTCAGGAGCCGGTGCCCTGGGCACCGGCTCCTGACACTACTGTGACTCCTTCCTGCTGCGACAAGACGTCGCGGCAGGAAGCATGAGGCCATCATAACAAGCCCCGGGCCACGTTTTAAGTGGCATTAAGTGGCATTGGCCAACAGCATGTCACGGATCTTGCCGATCGCACGCGTGGGGTTGAGCCCCTTCGGGCAGACCGCCACGCAGTTCATGATGCCGCGGCAGCGGAACACGGAGAACGGATCCTCAAGCTCGGCCAGGCGCTCTCCGGTCGCCGTGTCACGGGAGTCGGCCAGGAAGCGGTAGGACTGCAACAAGCCGGCCGGGCCCACGAACTTGTCCGGATTCCACCAGAACGACGGGCAGGCCGTGGAGCAGCAGGCGCACAGAATGCACTCGTAGAGACCGTCGAGCTTGTCGCGGTCTTCCGGCGACTGCAGGCGCTCGATGGCCGGAGCCGGCGTGTCGTTCTGCAGATATGGCTGGATGCGCTCGTACTGCTTGTAGAACAGCCCCATGTCGACGACCAGATCACGGATGACCGGCAGACCCGGCAGCGGACGCAGCACCAGTTTATTGCCCTTGATCACCTCAGAGAGAGGGGTGATGCAGGCCAGGCCGTTCTTGCCGTTCATGTTCATGCCGTCGGAACCGCAAACGCCCTCGCGGCAGCTGCGGCGGTAGGCCAGGCCGTTATCGTCCTCCTTCATCATGTGCAGGACGTCGAGAACCATGACGTCGCGTCCCTGAGTGTCGACCTGAAACTCCTGCATGTAGGGCGCGGAGTCGGTCTCCGGGTTGTAGCGGTACATGGATACCTGAAGCATGGACATCGTGACTCCCCTTAGTAGGTGCGTACTTTCGGCTCGAAGGTGTCGACGGTCTTGGGCGTGAAGTTGACGTCGCGCTTGGCGAGCCGCTTATCGGCCGGAAAGTAGAGCGAGTGCTTCAGCCAGTTGACGTCGTCACGGTCCGGATAGTCGTAGCGGGAATGCGCGCCACGACTCTCCTTGCGCTCCAGGGCCGAGATGGCGGTAGCTTCGGCCACTTCCATCAGATTATCCAGCTCCAGGGCCTCGACGCGAGCGGTGTTGAAGGCATTGGACTTGTCAGGCAAGTAGGCGTTGGCGATACGCTCGCGCAATTCGGCCAGCTGCTTGACACCCTTCTGCATGTTCTCTTCCTCGCGGAACACGCCGAAGGAGTTCTGCATGATGCTCTGCAGGGCACGCTTGAGCTCCGGCACGGTCTCGCCGCCCTCGGACTCGTTCCAGCGGTTCATGCGCTTCATGGCCGACTCGATGTCGGACTCGGAGGCGTCGAGATACTCGATACCCTCGTTGAGCGCGCCCTCGATAAACATGCCGGCCGCACGGCCGAAGACCACCAGGTCGAGCAGCGAGTTGCCGCCCAGGCGGTTGGCACCGTGAACCGAGACGCAGGCCGCCTCGCCGCAGGCGAACAGACCGTTGACGATCTGATCGTTGCCGTCGGCATCCTGCATGATCGCCTGGCCATGCACGTTGGTCGGGATCCCGCCCATCATGTAGTGACAGGTCGGCACCACCGGGATCGGCTCCTTGGCCGGATCGACGTGGGCGAAGGTCTTGGAGAGCTCGACGATGCCGGGCAGACGCTTGCCCAGCACGTCCTCGCCCAGATGATCGAGCTTCAAGAAGACGTGGTCACCGTTCTCGCCACAGCCGCGACCCTCGAGGATCTCCATGACCATGGAGCGCGCGACCACGTCGCGACCCGCCAGGTCCTTGGCGTTGGGCGCGTAACGCTCCATGAAGCGCTCGCCGTCCTTGTTCACCAGGTAGCCACCCTCACCGCGGCAGCCCTCGGTCACCAGGGTGCCCGCACCGTAGATGCCGGTCGGGTGGAACTGCCACATCTCCATGTCCTGCATCGGGAAGCCGGCGCGCAGCGCCATGCCGATGCCGTCGCCGGTGTTGATCAGCGCGTTGGTGGTGGAGGCGTAGATGCGACCGGCACCGCCGGTGGCCAGCACGGTGGCCTTGGACTTGACGTGCACGATCTCGCCGGTCTCGATATCCATGGCGATGCAGCCCACTACATCACCGTTGGCGTTCTTGACCAGGTCAACCGCATACCACTCGTTGAGGAAGGTGGTGTCGTTCTTCAGGTTGTTCTGATAAAGAGTGTGCAGCAGGGCGTGACCGGTACGGTCCGCCGCCGCACAGGTACGAGACGCCTGGCCGCCGGCGCCAAAGTCCTTGGACTGGCCGCCGAACGGACGCTGATAGATGCGACCGTTGTCGAAGCGGGAAAACGGCAAGCCCATGTGCTCGAGCTCGAACACCGCCTTGGGACCCTCTGAGCACATGTACTCGGCGGCATCCTGGTCGGCAATGTAGTCGCCGCCCTTGACGGTGTCATACATGTGCCAGCGCCAGTCGTCATCGGGATCGGCAGAGGCGATAGCACAGGTGATGCCGCCCTGGGCGGAGACGGTATGCGAGCGTGTCGGGAAGACTTTGGACAGCACGGCAGTCTTCTTGCCGGATTTGGCCAACTCGAGGGCGGCCCGGAGGCCGGCACCGCCACCGCCGATGATGATGGCGTCGAAAGAAAGGCTACGCAGGTTGGACATGGATCAGGCTCCCCACAGAATCTGAATACCCCAGACCAAAAATACAAAGATGGCCAGGATGATGACGGTCTGGGCGCCGATCCGAATGCCGGTCGGCTTGATGTAGTCGGTGGTCACGGTCCACAAGCCGACCCAGGCGTGGGCAGACAGCGACACAAACGCCAGCAGCGAGAAGATCCGCATCCAGGTCTGGGCGAACAGGCCGCTCCAGGTGGCATAGTCCAGGCCCGGATTGAACAGCAGATAGGCGACGATAAAGAGAGTGTAGATCGCCAGAATGACTGCCGACACACGCTGGATGAGCCAATCGGACAGGCCGCTGCGGCTGAAATTGGTGATGTTGGTTACCATATCCAGACTCCCGCCAGAATGATCAGGACAGCACTCGCCACCACGGTGATCTGTGCTTTCTTGTGGCCGCCCTCGAGGGTCACACCGATATCCATGTCCATCACCAGGTGCTTGATGCCAGCCAC
>PWIZ01000128.1 GCA_003560175.1 Halomonas sp.
GCCCGCAAGCCAGAGACCTGTCAGGACCACCGCCAGCGTAGCCGCCGCTTGGGCCAGGAACAGCCGCGAGAAATCTAGTTGCCGGCGCCCCGCGACGGATGAGGCTCTCTGCATGTTGTCATCAACCTGGTCCACTGTTCAGGTGGACTGTTTTCGCCGCTGGCGTCGCTCAGAACATTCGGGCAAACACCGGCGGATTATAGGGAAGGGCTATCGGGGCTTCAACAGAACCGTTAGGGATTTTGCCTGCTTCTGCCCCTTCTTGCGACCAAAGATGCAGGAATTGTCAAGATCCTGGCGTTGTACTGCCTGCCCGTCAGCGGATGTGCTCAAGGATTCCATCCAGTTCGTCGAGGCTGGTATAGCGAATGGTCAGCCGTCCCTTACCACCACGGCCGTGCTGGATCTTCACCGGTGCCCCAAGCAGCTCACCCAGCCGGGTCTCGAGACGCGCCACATCGGGGCTCGATGCCGGCTTATCGGCCTTCCTCGGCTCTCCAGCGACCAGACGCTTGACCAGCGCCTCGGTGTCGCGGACGGTCAGATCCTTGTTGACTACCTCATGGGCCGCCTTGCGCTGCTTTGCCCCGGAAAGCGCCAGCAGCGCTCGGGCGTGGCCCATGTCCAGATCGCTGCGCTCCAGCAGGGTCTGCACCTCGGGGTCCAGCGCCAGAAGCCGCAGCAGGTTGGCTACCTGGGCGCGAGACTTGCCTACCGCGTCGGCGACCTGCTGCTGGGTCAGCTCGAACTCCTCCAGCAGGCGCTTCAGCGCCATGGCCTCCTCCACCGGGTTGAGATCCTCTCGCTGGATGTTCTCGATCAGGGCCAAGGCCAGGGCGACTTCGTCGCTGACCTCGCGAATCACCGCGGGTATCACGTCGAGCTCGGCCAGCTGAGCGGCCCGCCAGCGACGCTCGCCGGCGATGATTTCATAGCGATCCTCCCCGGCGGGGCGGACCACGATGGGCTGCATCACCCCTTGAGCACGGATCGAGTCGGCCAGCTCCTCCAGGGCCTCGGGCTGGATATCCCGGCGCGGCTGGTACTTGCCGCGGGTCAACTGACTCAACGGCAGCCGTTCGAGGCGATCTTCCGCATCCGGCGCAGCGGCCGGCGGCGCGACATCCTCCGCCTCGATACCCACCTCGGGAAGGTCGAGGCTCTCGCGGCGTCGAGCGCCGGCCCCGATCAGGGCATCCAGTCCTCGTCCCAGGGCGCGTTTACGCGTCATCGACACTCCCTCATCACAGCGGTTACGGCATGGGTTCGCCCCGCTATCATCACAGTGACAGCCGGCGAATCAATTCCTTGGCCAGGACCCGATGGGCCTGGCTGCCCCGCGAGAAGCGGGCGTACTTGGTCACCGGCAAGCCATGGCTGGGCGCCTCGGCGACCCGCACGTTGCGCGGTATGGTGGCCTTGAGCAGGGTATCGCCGAAATAGTCGCGTAGCTGCTTGGTGACATCACGGGTCAGGCTGTTACGGGCGTCGAACATGGTCCGCAGGATGCCGTAGACCTCGAGCCCCGGGTTCACGTTATCCTTGATCTGCTCGACGGTGTCGAGCAGTGCCGAGAGCCCCTCCAGCGCATAGAACTCACACTGCAGCGGAATCAACACGCCGTTGGCGGCCGTCAAGGCGTTGACGGTAAGCATGTTGAGCGAGGGTGGGCAGTCAATCAGCACCACATCGTATTCGCCGGCCACATCGGCCAGCGCCCTATCCAGGCAGCGCTCCCGGCCCTCCTCGCGATCCAGCAGTGCCACCTCGGCGGCCGTGAGGTCGCCGTTGCCCGGCAACAGGGTGTAGCCGGCCTCGGGACAGTCGACAATCACCTCCGCGGCGGCGCGATCCCCCATGAGCACATCCAGCACGCTTCCCTCGAGCTCGTGCTTGTCCACCCCGCTGCCCATGGTGGCATGTCCCTGAGGGTCCAGATCCACCAGCAGCACGCGGAGGTCCAGGGCCGCCAGGCTGGCGGCGAGGTTGACCGCCGTCGTGGTCTTGCCGACCCCCCCCTTCTGGTTGGTCAAGGCGATGATCTTGGTCACGGGCAACTCCCTTGCTGGGAAACGCAGATTATCATGGGCACGGGTCATCTTCCTGGCGTTCGAGGACCACCAGCAGCCGGCTACCGACGTCGAAAGGCACCTCAAGGGTGTGCCGGGACACCGGCGTTACACCGGCCGGCAAATCGGCCATTTCGTCGTCCACGGCAGGGCCCTTCATGGCGAGCCACTGGCCGCCGGGGGCCACCAGAGGCAGCGTCAGGGTGACGAAATCGCCGAGGCTGGCGAAGGCTCGTGAGATCACCTGATCGAAGCATCCCTCGAAGGCCTCGACCCGGGCCTGCACCGGGGTCACATTGGTCAGACCCAGTTCCATCACCGCCTGGCGCTGGAAGCGCACCTTCTTGCCGTTGCTGTCCAGCAGGCTGACGGCAAGCTCGGGTCTGAGGATCGCCAACACCAACCCGGGGAAACCGGGGCCTGCTCCCACGTCGAGCAGGGTGGGCCCCTTCACGAAGGGCAGTACCGCAGCGCTGTCGAGCAGGTGACGAGCCACCATCTCCTCTGGCGAGCGTATCGCGGTGAGGTTATAGGCGCGGTTCCACTTGTGCAACAGCCCGACCAGGGCCAGCAGGCGACGCCGCTGGTCGGCGTGCACGCTGAGGCCGAGAGACTCGAGTCCCTGGTCGAGACGCGCCTCGACCGTGGAATCCACTGCCGTCATGCCCTGGCTGCCCGATTATCGTCGAGGAGGCGGCGTTTTTTGAGATGAATCAGCAAGATCGATATCGCCGCTGGGGTCACGCCCGAGATCCGAGAGGCCTGGGCCAGGGTTTTGGGGCGCACCTCGGCGAGTTTCTGGCGAATCTCGTGGGAGAGACCCTCGACCCGTGCATAATCCAGATCCACAGGTAGCGGCGTCGCCTCGTGGCGCTTGAGCTTGTTGATCTCGTCCTGCTGGCGATCGATATAGCCCTGGTACTTGGCCTGGATCTGCACCTGTTCGGCCACGACATCATCGGCCACCGCCGCCCCTTCGATACCGGGTAGACCGGCCAGATCGGCATAGACGAGCTCAGGGCGCCTGAGCAGGTCCATCAGGTTGTACTCCCGGGCGAGCGGTTTACCAATCTTCTCGGCTACCGCCCCGGCCGCCGCGGTACCGGGCTGCACCCAGCTGGCCTTGAGCCGGGCGCTCTCGCGCTCGATCGCCTCGCGCTTCTCGCTGAAGGCCGCCCAGCGAGTGTCGTCAACGAGTCCCAGCTCGCGACCGGTCTCGGTGAGCCGCAGATCCGCATTGTCCTCGCGCAGCAGCAGACGATATTCGGCCCGCGAGGTGAACATGCGGTAGGGCTCCTTGGTGCCCAGGGTGATCAGGTCGTCCACCAGCACGCCCAGGTAGGCTTCGTCGCGGCGAGGGGCCCATGACTCCAGGTCCTTCGCACGGCGGGCGGCATTGAGCCCCGCCAGCAGTCCCTGGGCACCGGCCTCTTCGTAGCCGGTGGTCCCGTTGATCTGCCCGGCGAAGAACAGGTTGTGGATAAATTTGGTCTCCAACGAATGCGTCAGGTCCCGCGGGTCGAAGAAGTCATATTCGATGGCGTAGCCGGGCCGGGTGATATGGGCATTCTCCAGCCCCCGGATGGATCGAACCACCTTCAGCTGGACATCGAAGGGTAGCGAGGTAGAAATGCCATTGGGGTAGAGCTCATGGGTATCCAGACCCTCTGGCTCGATGAACACCTGGTGGCTCGCCTTGTCGGCGAAGCGGTGCACCTTGTCTTCGATGGAGGGACAGTAACGGGGCCCGACGCCTTCGATCACTCCCGAGTACATCGGCGAACGATCGAGGTTGGCAAAGATGATCTCGTGGGTGCGTTCGTTGGTGTGGGCGATATGGCAGCTCACCTGACGGGGGTGCTGCTCGCGGTTGCCCTGGAAGGACATCACTGGCGTGGGGGTATCACCAGGCTGCTCTTCGAGCACCGAGAAGTCGAGGCTACGGGCATCCAGCCGCGGTGGGGTGCCCGTCTTGAGTCGATCAACCCGGAAAGGCAGGGCTCGGAGGCGTTCGGCGAGGCGATTCGAAGGCGGATCGCCGGCCCGCCCGCCGCGGCTCTGCTCGAGGCCGATATGGATCACCCCACCAAGGAAGGTGCCGGTGCAGAGCACGACCGTCTCGGCATGGAAGCGAATACCGGTCTCAGTGACGACACCGCGAACGGTATCGCTGTCCACGATCAGATCGCCGGCGGCCTGCTGGAAGAGCGTCAGGTTGACCTGGTTTTCCAGCATTCCACGGATGGCCGCCTTGTATCGGATCCGGTCGGCCTGGGCTCGGGTGGCCCTTACCGCCGGCCCCTTGCGGGCATTCAGCACTCGGAACTGAATGCCACCAAGGTCGGTTGCCTTGGCCATGGCACCGCCGAGTGCATCGATCTCCTTGACCAGGTGGCTCTTGCCGATCCCGCCGATGGCAGGATTGCAGGACATCTGGCCCAGGGTCTCGATGTTGTGGGTCAGCAGCAGGGTCTGACAGCCCATGCGAGCGGAGGCCAGGGCGGCTTCGGTTCCCGCATGGCCACCGCCGATGACGATGACGTCAAAGCGGTCGGGGTAATCCAAGGTGCACCTCGTTGGCGCCACGGCGCCGTTTTCCAGTCAGGGGATGAAATCCGCCCGGCAGTATAAACCTCCTGTGGGTAATCGTCAGGGTTTTCCACACCGCGATCGCCTTGCTCGTCTGCTTTTTGCCTACCTAACATTAAATATCAATATATATAGAGAGAAGTTCTATTGTGGTAGTAACTACTGGTGTGGACAAAATCCGTGGATAAAGGGTAAAAACCTTTAAATATCAAATTTATAGATTGTTGATCAAGAGTGGGATAAGAGCGTGACTGCCTGCGCACAGGGCGGCAGGAGCCTGTGGATGAAAGCTCGACTTACCCACAGCCCTAGTTCTGCACTGCTTGTCCACCGTCGAGTACCACCTTTGTGCCCGCGGCTGTGAACAACCCGAGTGGTTATCCCCAAACCCTTCCAGCATGGGGGTAACAGCCGGAAATTTCGCCGGTAGTCGATTTTCTATCCACAGGCGAAAAAAAGGCCCTGTCGTGGCTGACAGAGCCTTTTTTCACGCTTCGAGGGGGGGTGATATCAGTGCTTGAGCACCCGGGCCAGGAAGCTGCGGGTACGCTCGTCGGTGGGGCTGTCGAAGATCTGCTCCGGTGGCGCCTGCTCGGCGATCTCTCCCTTGTGGATATAGATCACTCGATCGGCCACCTCCCGAGCGAAGCCCATCTCGTGGGTGACGATGATCATGGTCATCCCCTCGCGTACCAGCTCCCGCATGGCATCGAGGACCTCGCCGATCATCTCCGGGTCCAGCGCCGACGTCGGCTCATCGAAGAGCATCAGGCGAGGCTCCATGGCCAGTGCCCGGGCCAGGGCGACGCGCTGCTGCTGGCCACCGGAGAGTTGGCTGGGATACTTGGCGGCCTGGTCGCTGATGCCGACCCGTTCCAGCAGCCGATCGGCGGTCTCCACTGCGTCGGCACGGCTCCAGCTGCGCACCTTCATGGGGGCCAGTATGACGTTGTCCAGCACGCTGAGATGGGGGAACAGGTTGAACTGCTGAAACACCATGCCGACCTCGGTGCGGATCTTTTGCAGCGCCTGGCCGCTCCTGCCATGGGGCGTGAGCTCATTGCCGTCCACGTCGATATGTCCCTCCTGGAACTCTTCCAGGCCGTTGATGCAGCGGATCAGGGTCGACTTGCCCGAGCCACTGGCGCCGATGATCACCACCACCTCGCCGGGTGCCACCTCGAGGTCGATTTCCTTGAGTACGTGCAGGCTGCCGAAGTGCTTGTTGACCTTCTCCATGCGCACGATGGGGGCGGGCGCGTTCTCGTTCTGTGTCATGCGTGGGCTCCCCTTGCTTGTTATTAACCCCTTCACTGGCCGACAAGGCCGCGTTTCTCGAGCTGGCGCAGCAGCAGCGACAGGCTCCAGGTGATGGCCAGGTACATCAGGGCCACCATGAAGTAGACCTCCAGGGCGGTGAAGGTGGTGGCGATGTAGATTTGCCCCTGGCGGACCAGTTCGCCCACGCCGATCACGGAGAACAGCGAGGTGTCCTTGATGCTGATGATGCCCTGGTTGCCCAGCGGCGGAATCATGCGACGGAAGGCCTGGGGCCAGATCACGTAGCGGAAGGCCTGGGTGCGGGAGAGTCCCAGCGATAGGGAAGCCTCTCGCTGGCCACGTTCGATGGACTGTACACCGCCGCGAACTACTTCCGAGATATAGGCGCCGGAGTTGACTGCGATGGCGGCGATGCCGGCGGTCAGGGCATTGATGGGGCTACCCAGCAGCTGAGGCAAGCCATAGAAGATGAACAGCACCTGAACCAGGATGGGGGTTCCGCGGAAGACTTCGATATAGACGATCGCCGGCCAGCGTATGAGGCGAGACGGACTGATGCGCATCAGTCCGAAAACGATGCCGATGATAAAGCCGATGGCCAGTCCGCCGAACGAGATCAGCAGGGTCCAGGGGATGCCCGGCAGCAGGTGCGGGATGGAGCGGAACGCCGCCGCCCAGTCAAATTGAAAGGTCACTTCCACGGGCGTTTCTCCGGGATGGCTGGATACGAGGCGGGGCCGGGAGGTGTTACCGCCCGGCCCCGCAGGTTAGCTCGTCCTTGTGATAAACGAGGGTTCAGGGCGCGCTCGGTTTACTCCTCCGAGGGGGCCTCACCGAACCACTTCTCGTAGATCTCGGCGTAGGTGCCGTCCTCGCGCATCTCGGCCAGCGCCTCGTTGACTGGTTCGACCCACTGGCTGCCCTTGTGGAAGACAATCCCATACTGCTGGCCCGCGTAGAGCGGCCCGACCACCTTGGTACGTCCTTCGCCACGAGTCTGGGAGAAGTAGGCGACGTTGGGGGCGTCGTAGAAGGCGGCGTCGACGTTGCGGCCGAGCAGTGCCATGTACATGTCGCTGTTGCCCGGGTAGGGGGTGATGTCGGCGCTGTCGCCGAGGTGCTCCTGGAGGAAGTCGTAGCTGGTGGAACCGATACGCGTGGCCACGGACAGGCCCTCGAGATCCTCGATGGTTTCGACGCTGTCGTTGTCGGCACGCACGATAATCTGCAGGCCCGAGTCGTAGTAGGGGTCCGAGAAGTCGACGATCTGAGCACGCTCTTCGGTGATGGTGACACCGGCGACGGCGATTTCCTGACTACCGGTCTGCACCGCCGGGATAATGCCGGCGAACTCCATGGTCGTGAGGTTGATCTCGAAGCCGGCGCGTTCGGCGAGCTCGTTGATCATATCCATATCGAACCCGATCATCTCGCCGGTCTCGGGATCGAGCATCTCGAAGGGCACGAAGCTGGGATCGGTGACGACGTTGACGATCGGCGTGTCGGCCAGCGCAGAGCCAGCCATGCCGAGGCCCATCGCAAGAGCAGTGGCCAGTGTAGTTTGCTTCAGGAAAGGTGAAGCGGAAGCGGATCTTGTCATGAGGTTCCCCGTTCTTGAGTCTTGTCTGGAGGGTATCGCCTTTTCAACCTTGGCGAGAATGCTCCAGAGCGTCAAGTGGGGGCTTTCACGGTGGTTTACACCATGAAGGAGGCGCCGCAGCCGCAGGTAGTGGTGGCGTTGGGGTTCTGGACCAGGAAGCGGGCGCCGGCGAGGCCCTCTTCGAAGTCCACGGTGGAGCCCACCAGATACTGGTAGGAGAGCGGATCGACCACCAGAGCCACCTCGCCGAACTCGATGACGGTGTCATCCTCGGCGATCTCTTCGGCGAAGTCGAAACCGTACTGGAAGCCCGAGCAGCCACCGCCGGTCACGTAGACCCGCAGCTTGAGCTGACGGTTGCCCTCCTCCTCGACCAGCGATCGGAGCCTTGCCCGGGCGCTGTCGGACAGCAGGAGGGGGGTATGGACAAAGGATTCGGCACCGCTCATGGAGAGCTCCCTCGAGGGAAATGGAGAATTCGACCCATCATTATCCTCAATCCCGAGCAAAAGGGTCAACTTTTGCTCGGGATTGTCTTCGCGGAAGCGTCAGGGCATCAGCGCCGGGGCGGTGAGACCGGCGTTTTCGTCGAGGCCGAACATCAGGTTGAGGTTCTGGATCGCTTGTCCCGACGCGCCCTTGACCAGGTTGTCGATCACCGCCAGTACCACCACGGTGTCGCCGTTGCCCGGGCGGTGCACGGCGATTCGGCAGACGTTGGCGCCCTTGACGCTGCGGGTCTCCGGGTGGCTACCGGGGGGCATCACGTCAACGAAGGGCTCACTCTCGAAGCGTTGTTCGAAAAGCGTCTGCATATCGCCCGGCTCACCGGTGAGCCGCCCATACAGAGTGGCGTGAATGCCACGGATCATCGGCGTCAGGTGGGGCACAAAGGTGAGACCCACCGGGCGGCCCGCGGCATCCATCAGGCCCTGACGGATCTCCGGCAGGTGGCGGTGGCCACTGGCGCCGTAGGCCTTCATGGACTCGCTGGCCTCGGCCATCAGCGAGGGCACCTTGGCGCCGCGACCGGCGCCGGTGACGCCCGATTTGCAGTCGGCGATGATGTGGCCGGCGTCGATCAGCCCGGCTTCGAGCAGCGGCAACAGGCCGAGCTGAACGGCGGTGGGATAGCAGCCGGGTACGGCAATCAGCCTCGCCTGGCGAATCCTGTCGCGATTGACCTCGGGCAGGCCGTAAACCGCTTCTCCCAGCAGCGCCGTGGCGCCATGGGGTTGGCCGTACCACTCCGCCCATTCGTCGGCGTCGCGCAGACGGAAGTCGGCGGAGAGGTCGATGACCCGTGTGCCGCGCTCGAGCAGTTCGCCCGCCAGGGCGTGGGCGACCCCATGGGGGGTGGCGAAAAAGACGGCGTCGCAGGCACCCAGGCGGTCGGCATCCGGCTCGCTGAAGGCCAGGGTGTCGTAGTGGCCGCGCAGGTTGGGGTACATGTCGCAGACGCGCACGCCCGCCTCGGAGCGTGAGGTGATGGCTTCCACTTCCACCTCGGGATGCTGGGCCAACAGCCTGAGCAGTTCGACGCCGGTGTATCCGGTGCCGCCGACAATTCCGACCTTGATCACGTTGCACTCCTTCCGTTTGGCCTGACGCTGGGCTCTCTCATCGTAGTTATGATACACAAGAGGCAGGGGCCGACCCAGTGGGCCCCAACTGCCGGCATACTTCGTTGTCTCGGGGCTGATCCGGCGACAGGTCGTAGGGGAGGCGCTGTGAACCCCTCCTTGGGCGCTACCGATGCCATCCCTGGCATAGGACCTCCCCTACGACCTGTCCCCGGCGCCCCTCGCCAGTCAGGGAGAATATGCCGGCCATGGAATCGGCCGAACAGGAACCTCGCCGTGCCGCGCTTTTCACTGCCAGACCTCAGCCTGGAGGGCTTCCGCCAGCGCCTGGCCAGCGTCGACGCCCTGCCCCAGCTCTGCGTGCTGGGGGTGGTGTCGGGGCTGATCACTGGCGGTTTCATGGTGGGCTTCCGGCTGCTGATCGATCTGGGCGCCCTGGCCTTCATGCCCGGCGGCGATCACGAGGCCTTCGAGGGGCTCTCGCCCCTGGTGCGCTCGGCCCTGCCGCTGCTGGCGGTCACCATCGTCGGGGTGCTGCTGTGGCGCCAGCCCGAGAAGGCCCGCAAGCTGGGCGTTGGCCACGTGATGGAGCGTCTGACCTACCATCAGGGCCGCTTCCCCCTGCGCAACTGGCTCAACCAGTGGTGGGTCGGCGTGGTCACGGTGCTCGGCGGGCTCTCCGCCGGTCGCGAGGGCCCGGCTATCCACCTCGGGGCGGCCGCTTCCAGCGGCCTCGGCCAGCAGCTGCGCCTACCCCACAACAGCCTGCGGGTGCTGGTGGCCTGCGGCACCGCCGCCGGCATCTCCGCCTCCTTCAACACCCCCATCGCCGGGGTCATCTTCGCTATGGAAGTGGTGATGATGGAGTACACCATCGCGGGCTTCATGCCGGTGATCCTGGCCTCTACCATGGGGGCGTTGGTGGCCCAGCTGGTCTATGGCTCCGAGCCGGCCTTCCAGGTGCCCACGGTGAGTCTCGGCTCCCTCTCCAACCTGCCCTGGTTGGTGATCACGGCACTGGTGATCGGCCTGCTGGCGGGCCTCTTCATTCATGTCGCGAGAAGCGAGTGGATCAAGGGGCTGCCGGTGTGGCTGCGTCTGGGACTGGTGGCCGTGGCGACCGCCGCGGTGGCCTGGTGGTACCCGGAGGTGCAGGGCATTGGCTATGACAGCCTTAGCGCTGCGCTGACCGGTGATCTGGCGGTGGACGTGCTGTTGGCGCTGGTCGTGGCCAAGCTGCTGTTGACGGCGCTTACCGTGGCCAGCGGCATTCCTATCGGCATCATCGGCCCGGTACTGGTGATCGGCGCGGCGGCGGGGGCATTAATGGGGCTGTTCGGTGGTTGGATCTGGCCCGATCTGGCCGCGGAACCTGGGGTCTATGCCATGCTCGGCATGGCGGCGATGATGGGGGCGGTGCTGCAGGCGCCGCTGGCGGCGCTGATGGCCCTGCTGGAGCTGACCCACAATCCCAATATCATCCTGCCCGGCATGCTGGCGGTCGTCGTCTCCTGCCTCACCTCCCGGCAACTGTGCCGCTGCGACGGCTTCTTCATCAGCGCGACACGCCATGGCCTGCACCCGCTGCAGCAGCCGCTGATGCAGGCGCTCTCGCGGGTCTCGGTGCCGGCGGTGATGGAGCGAAGCCTGGAGCGCACACCGCGCATGGTGACCCGTGAGCGAGCCCGGGCGCTGTTGATCCGCAACCCGGTCTGGATCCTGATCGAGCGCTCCAGCGACGACAAGCCGACCTTGGCGCTCAAGGCCGCCGACCTGGCGCGCTGGCTGATGGAGCCTGCGTCCGAGGAGCAGGCCGACGAAGCGGTTCGGGAGTCGGAGGACGAGGCGCTGATCGACCTGCTGGAGATTCCCGGTCTGCGCCTGGAGCTGGCGCCCATTCATCTGCAGGCGACGCTCTCCGAGGCCTTCGAGCGGCTCAATGACCAGGCGGTGGATGCGCTCTATGTGGAACACGGCAACCGCCCGAAACAGAAGCGGATTTCCGGTATCATCACGCGGGGCGCCATCGAGCGGTATTATTCCTTGAAGGACGAGTGATTCTTTTAGGAAGCCTTCGCTGTTCGAGGGTCCGCCCTGCCGCCCGCGGCGTTTACGCCCTTCCCGCCACTCTCCATAAGGAGCCTGCATGTATCTGTGGATCAAGGCCCTGCACCTGATCGCCATGGTGACCTGGTTCGCCGCCCTCTTTTATCTGCCGCGTCTCTACGTCTACCACGCCATGGCGCGTGACCGCGGCGAGCAGCAGGCGATCGACCATTTTCTGGTCATGGAGCGCAAGCTGTACCGGGGGATCATGACGCCCTCGATGATCGCGGTGTTGATATTCGGCGGCTGGATGCTCTATCTGATGCCCTTCTGGCTCAGCCAGGGCTGGATGCATGCCAAGCTGCTGCTGGTGGCGCTGCTGGTGGCCTACCACCATGTCTGCCTGATCTACCTCAAGCAGTTGCGTGACGGGCGTTGCACTAAGAGCCATGTGTTCTTTCGCTGGTTCAATGAGCTGCCGGTGATCGCCCTGCTGATCATCATCCTCCTCGCCGTGCTCAAGCCGTTCTGATGGCGATTAACGACAAGCTGGCTCCCCACCTGCCGGTGGTTCTGGTGCTGGCCGGCCACGACCCCACCGGGGGCGCCGGGCTGATGGCTGATGCCGAGGCGATCGCCGCCTGCGGCGGCTGGGCGCTGACCATTCCCACGGCATTGACGGTGCAGAACTGCCGTGATGTCCAGGCGGTGGTGCCCTGCGATCCCGACATGATGCGTACCGCCGCCGCGGCACTTGATGAATTCGAGATCGCCGCCATCAAGGTCGGGTTGGTGGCTAATCTGGCCACTCTGGATGCGGTGACCGATATCGTGCGGCGCTTCCCCGGTGTGCCGCTGGTGGTGGATCCGGTGCTCAGGGCCGGCGGTGGCCATGAGTTGTCCACAGCCGAGCTGGTGGATGCCTTTCGTGAGCGGCTGTTGCCCCTGGTGGATATCCTGACGCCCAATCGGGATGAACTGGCTCGGCTCTCCGCCCAGGCCGGAGAGGATACCGAACGGGCGGTGGAGTTGATGACCCTGGGCTGCCAGGCAGTACTGGTCACCGGGACCGATGCGCCGGCTGTCGGCACACCAGGTGACCGCGTGGTCCACACGTTGCACACACCCGATCAGAGCCGCCAGTGGAGCTGGCCCCGCCTGGCGTGGCGCTATCACGGCTCCGGCTGCACCCTGGCCTCGGCCCTGGCGGCGCGGCTGGCGGCCGGCGAGTCGCTGGTGATTGCCTGCGAGCAGGCCCAGGCCTTCACCTGGCAGGCCCTGGCCAACGGCTGGCAGCCGGCTACTGATCAGGCCTTGCCGCGTCGCCTGTGGCGACTGCCCGTGACGCCGGTCAGGGGAGCGGGCGAGACGGCGGCTCCGGGTTGAGCCGGAGGCTGGCCATCCCCTGCTTGAACACAGAGAATGGGAACAGCCGGGTAGCCATGAGCAGGTTATCCAGAGAATTATCCACAGCTTTCGAGGACGAGACACACATGACCACATCCGCCGAGCTCTTCGAACGGGCCTGCCGCCATATTCCCGGCGGCGTCAACTCGCCGGTGCGCGCC
>PWIZ01000096.1 GCA_003560175.1 Halomonas sp.
ACCCCGCGGCTGCGCCAGGCACCCAGCCGCGACAGCCAGATCGACGACACCCCGGACTCCACCCTGACCACCAGCGACCCGCGCACCCTGCTGCGCCGGGGCACCGGCAGCGGCTACGCCGAGGTGGACTTCCTGGGCCGGGACGGCCGCCGCTATCGCGCCCGCTGGGCGGTGCGCCGCGCCCGGGAGAAGGCCACCGGCCGCCTGCAGGCGGTGGAGCAAACGCTCACCGACCTCGACGACGACCGCCTGCTCACCGCCCAGAAACGCGAGTTCGAGCGCCTGCTGCCGGAGCGCCTGGGGCTCACCTTCGACCAGTTCACCCGCGCCGTGCTGCTCGCCCAGAGCGAGTTCGCCGCCTTCCTCCAGGCCGACGACAACGCCAGAAGCGACCTGCTGGAGCGCCTGACCGGCACCAGTGAATACTCGCAGATCTCCGTGGCCGCCTACCGCCGCGCCAACGAGGCGAGGAAGACCGTGGAGGCCCTGGAGACGAAGCTCGCCGACGACCTGCCCGCCGAGCCCGAGGCCCGCGCAGCGCTGGAGCGAGACGCCGAGGCCACCGGGCAGGCCCTCACGCATTTGCAGACCGAGGAAGAGACGCGCAAGGCGCAGCAGCGCTGGCACGACGACGATGCTCGCCTCCACGAGGCCCACGCCGAGGGCATGGCCCAGCAGCAGATCGCCGAGGCCGACTGGCAGGCCCTCGCCGACCGGCGCGCCGACCGCGACCGGCGCCGGCTGATCGCCCCCCGGCGCCAGGATCTCGCCCGCCAGGCCCGCCTGCCCGAGCTGATCGCCGAGGTCGAACGCTCCCGGGACGATACCCGCCAGGCACTGGCCCAGGCGCAGCAGACGGGCCAGGACACCAGCGCCGCCCACGACCGCGCCGGCAAGCAGCTCGAGGCAGCCAGCGAGGCGCGCCAGCAAGCCGAGCCGGCGCTGCGCGAGGCCCGCGAACAGCATCATGCCCTGGCCCAGTGCCAGCGCGAGCTGGCCAAGCTCAAGACCGACCGCAACCGCGCCCGAGAGCAGGTCACGAACAAGCGCGAGGCTCACCGGCAGGCCAACGACGCCCAGCGCCAGCGGCTCGAGCAGCAGCGCCAGTGGCAGACGGCCCTGGCCAAGCTCGTGGGTGAGCACTCACACCATCACGCCGCCCGCCAGGCCATCCAGCAGGCCCACGACGGGGCCGCCGCCCGTCAGCTGGGGCTGGGCGAGCTGCAGGCCGCCTGGCGCGAGGCCGACCAGGCCGACCAGGCTTACCGTCAGCTCGAGAGGCGCCTGGCCGAGTCCAATCGGCGCCTGGCGACCCTCACCCGGGACGGCCAGGCCGCCCGCCGGCAGCTGGAGGAGCGCAAGGCCCATCATGACAGCCTCGCCGCCTTCATCGCCCGGGCTCGGGCCGCCAGAAGCGAGAGCATCGCCACGCTGCGCGAGAGCCTGCAGGAGGGCGAGCCCTGCCCGGTGTGCGGCGGTCTCGACCACCCCTGGCGCCGGCAGCCGCCGGCCACCCCTGAAGCGGCCCAACTCGCCGCCCAGCAGAAAGAAGAGGAGCGCCAACTCGAGGCCGCCCGCAGCGACCATGAGCAGGCGCTGAATGCTCATCAGGCGCTGCAGGCACAGTACAAGGTCGCCCGGGATACCCAGCAGCAGCTGAAGGAGGAGGAGCCGACCGCCCAGGCGCGATGGGACGCCGCCCGCCGGGCGCTCGAGGCCCACCCGCTGATCCCGGAGCTGAGCGTTGTGGCAGTGGGCGAGCGCGATGCCTGGCTGAGCCAGCAGCGCCAGCGAAGCCTCGAGGAACGCAACGCCCACCGGGCACGCCTGGAGCAGCTCCAGCGCGCCGAGGCCGAACTCGCCCCGCTGGAGGATTCGCTGCATCAGGGGGAGCTCGCCCTCACTCGCCTGACTGCCGAGAAGGCCAGCGCCGAGACACAGCTGGCCGAGCTGGACCAGCGCCTTCCCTCTCTGCAGCACCAGCATGACGACACCGAACGGGCCCTGCGCGCCCTGCTCGGCGATCACGCCACGCCTGAGGCCTGGCAGCAGCGCCTGGACGACGCCGAGACCCAGGCCCGCCGGACCCGGGACATCGCCCTCTCCCGTCGACACGACGCCGAGCGGAAGCAGCAGCGGCTCGCTCAGCAGCTTGCGCACCAGGAGGAGCAACTCACCGCCCTGCACCAGGAGCGCGACCAGCTCGCCCGTGCCCTCGCCGAATGGCGTGGACAACACCCCGAGCTGGACGACGCCACTCTCGCCCGCCTGCTGGCCCAGGGCGACGAGGAGGCGCACGAGGAGGAACGGCGGATCGAAGCGGCCGACCAGGCCCGCCAGCGCGCCGCGGCCACCCTGGCCGAGCGGCGCAGCGCCCTGCTTCGCCACCGCCGCGGCCAGGGGCTGGTCGATGAGGAGGATGAGAAGAACGACGAAGGCCTGCTCGGCGACGCCATGGCCGATGCCTTACGCCGCCGCCAGGCCACCCTGGCCGAGGCGCACGCCGTACTGGCGCCGCGGCTGGAGGAAGCCCAGCGGGCCCGCGACGCTGCCGCCTTCGCGCTGGGCGACGACGACCGCCGCCGCCAGCGCCAGCAGGCCGGCCAGGGCGAACTGGAAGCGGCCCGCGCCGAGCATCGCCGCTGGGGGCAGATCAGCGAGCTCATCGGCTCCGCCGACGGCAAGGTATTCCGGCGCATCGCCCAGGCCTACAACCTGGAACTGTTGCTGGAACACGCCAACGTCCACCTGGCCGGGCTCAGCCGCCGCTACCGCCTGGCGCGGGGCGGCTCACCGCTGGGCCTGCTGGTGGTGGATCACGACATGGGCGACGAACGACGCTCGGTGCATTCGCTCTCCGGCGGCGAGACCTTCCTGGTCTCCCTGGCCCTCGCCCTGGGGCTGGCGTCCATGGCATCCGGTGAACTGGTGATCGAGTCGCTATTCATCGACGAGGGCTTCGGCAGCCTGGACCCGCAGTCCCTGGCACTCGCCATGGAGGCCCTGGACGGCCTGCAGGCACTGGGCCGCCGGGTGGGGGTGATCTCCCACGTCCAGGAGATGCACGAGCGCATCCCGGTACAGATCCAGGTGGAACCGCTGGGCAACGGCACGAGCCGCGCGTGCATCGTCAGCGGTTGAGGGTCACAGCTCGACGCCATAGAAATGCAGCACCGTCACCATCAGCCAGTAGCAGAGGGCGGTGATGGCGATAGAGACGACGAGGCCGAGATAGAAGTTGACTCCCTTCGCCAGCAGCAGGGGC
>PWIZ01000431.1 GCA_003560175.1 Halomonas sp.
CCGCGAGGACATCGAGTTTCGCAACCTCAAGGTGTCGCGCCCGGAGTGGATCGGCCGCGATATCGAGGTGGACACCATGGAGACCGGCGGCATCAAGGACAGCTTCAACGAGCTCTCCCGGGCCACCGGTGTGGTCAAGCTGATGTTCGTTGGGGCAAGCGGTGATCCGGTGGAACTGCACCGCCGCGAGGTCAACAAGGGCGACCCCTGGCTGCTGGCCACCAACGACGTGGATGATGTCAAAGCCTGGGCACACCGCTTCTTCCAGCGCGCCATCGACGAGAAGCGCGATATCTATCTGGGCCTCAAGGACACCGTGATCGCCGGCTATGATGGCGTGATGCGCGCTGCCATCGAAGGCATCTACGACGAGCATTACCGCGAGCAGGTGGAAGCGCTGGGGCTCAACTACCACTACGAGCTGATCGACGCCCAGGCCGCACGCCTGGTCGCCAATCCGCCTGAACGCGCCCTGTGGGGCGTGCCGGACAACACCACCGGGCGCAAGCTCTACAAGCTGGTGGAACAGCTCAAGCTCTACGGCATTCCCGCCCGCAAGGCCCAGGTCTCCATTTCGCGCATGAGCGCTGGCGGCGGTGACCAGTACGGCAGCTTCAATGCCCCCGCCAGCGAAGACGGCATCCTCAAGGTGATCGTCGACGGCGAGGAGAAGCATGCCCGCCGGGTCAAGAAGGGCGACGCCATCCTGCTGATGTCCAACGACCAGGCGGCAATCAAGGATTGGATACTGCAGGTCTTCCGTGACGCCTCGCGCAAGAGCAAGGAGGTCTACTTCGGCCTCAAGCGCGAGTACATGGAATACGACGAGGTGTTCAGCACGGCGATCACCGATGTGCGCCGTGAGCTCGCAGAGACCGGCACCCCGCCGCCGTCGTTCATGATCATGCGGCCCTCCAGCCAGCTCATCAAGATGATCACCGACCCGCCCCGCAACGCCCTCTACCCGGCCCAGAACCTGGACGGCGACATCTTCTCCGATATCTCCGCCGCCCTGGGGGGCAGCCTGGCCACCGCCAGCTCGATCATCGAGAGCAAGGAGGGCACCATGCTCTTCGAGGCGCCCCACGGCACCGCCCACGACCTCTACCTGAAGTATCGGGAGACCGACGGCCGCGAGGCGCACTTCAACTCCTCCGCCCTGCTCTTCGCCGTGGCCAACGCCCTGGAGACCCTCGGCGAGCGCGAGGAGAACGGCGCCCTGATCGACTACGCCCACCGCCTCAAGGCCGCGCTGATCGACACCGTGGATGCCGGCATCATCACCGGCGACCTCAAGGGCAAGACCAACGACCCCGCCGGCGAGACCCTGGTCGACATGCACGGTTTCCTCGACGCCGTGGCCAGCCGGCTCTGACACTCCGCCCGCCACATCGACCGACTCCGGGGCCTGCCAGCGCGCAGGCCCCGCGTCGTTGGCGCACTCGCCAATCCCCGCTCGACGGCCGATACTGACAGCCATCCCCCCCCAGCCGGAGCGATCCCCATGAGCGAACACGAACGCACCATCATGGCCTTCGACGATCAGGGCCGCGAAGTCATGATCGACATCCACTCGAGCGTGAAGGAGCTCGGCGAGCTCGCCCAGGCCGGCGCCGTGCGGGGCGAGCCGATGATGCGCACCCGCGAGGGGCACCCGGTCACCTACCTGGGCGGCGGCGAGTTCTCCGTCACCCTGCCCGGCGACACCGACCTGATCGTGCGTGCCGACGACTCCGATTTCAGCTAAGCACCCGGTGGCCTCGAGCGCCGGACGGGCGCTGACGACATCGCCCTGCCGGCCACCTGCCCGCAGTGAGTAGAACACCCCGCCATGCCCTGCATGGCGGGCAAGCCCGACAACACTCGCTTGACCTGCATCAAGGCGCCTGATCCGCCCAAGCCACTGACTTTAAAGAAAAAAACAAACATTCTGCAACAAAAACCCGACACTTCTCCGCACTCTTGTGGCCGAGCCTCATAACCCCCTTGATATCATTAAAAAAACATTAGCCACATGCGATACATAAATCACGATAACCGGCCTGACCCGCCGCCGAAAACCGTTACCGGCGAGTCGACAGCGCCGTTCACCGGCCCCGCGACCTGGTGTCGCAGCGGCGGGTGATTTACGCTTCCGGCCGGCCGGGAGCGCCTGGCAATGCACTCGACAAACGTGCCTTGCCGCCACCGTCGAAGGCGCCTACATTGCCATCGTCAGACACCTACGACTAAACTCCTCATACTGCAGCGAGCCACCGCGGACGAGACTAGTGGGACCAGCGGGACCACTGTCATAAGCCCGCTGCTGCGAGAAAAAGCCGCGAAATGCACTCTTTTGAGGCACGCCCGGCAATGCAATATTCAAGATGTAAGAAATGGCTTACAAGAGGATGAGGGCATAACGACAGGTGCGACACCCCTCATGCTATAGTATGATTGATACATCATAATCATGGGCTTGCCAGCGCATCCGCCGCCCTTGCCAGGGTAAGCAGCACGCTTGTAGCCCAATAAAGCGCAGCCGCCAATGTAGAGGTCGCCCACCATGTCACCCAAGCAAGGAGTTGTCCCATGTCCCTGATCCAGCGTATGACCCAGCTGATCCAGCGCGGCCACGCCGAGGCCAGCGCTACCCTCAACACCGCCGCCTCCCGCCGCCAGCGCGGGGCCAGCGCCATCGAGTATGTGATTATCGCCGCGGTAATAGCGCTAGCGATTTTTGGTGCTGCGTCCGCAGGTGGTCTCGGTGAAGCTTTTAGAGATTGGTTTGATGAAGTCGTGAGTACCATCAACTCTTGGAAGGATGAAGGAGAAGGAGAATGATAAGCGCATCCGGGTTGTATTTATTCCTGTGAAGCAAGCTCGGCCCGACGTCTCCTCATCGGGCTGAGCGCCCTTAGGGCTGTCCGTTATCGTTGACTTGATGGAGACACCTTAATGTCCCCCACCCTGCTACGCCTGCTGGCCGGCCTGCTGGTGATCGTGGCCGCCGTGCTGGCGGTGATCGGCTGGCGCATCAGCCAGCAGCCCGACCCCGCCCCGGCGGTTCAGGCGCCTCCCTCTCCTCAGGACCCTGAAGCGCTTACCCCTCGGGAGCCTGAGGAGAGGGAGGCGCCCAGCCACGCCGTGGTGGTGGCCGCTCGCGATCTCTCTCTCGGCCAGCGCCTCGACCCCGACGCGGAGCCGGACGCCCTGCGCCTGGTGGCCCACCCCGAACCGGTGCCCGTCAGCTTCGCCGATCCCGAAGAGCTGACCGACCGGC
>PWIZ01000005.1 GCA_003560175.1 Halomonas sp.
AGCCGCCTTCCGGCGCCGGAAAGCGAGCCCGCCTCGGCGATGGCCTGCACCACACGCAGATCGTCCCAGTGCAATACCTGTTCATTCATGCAAAGTACATTGTCATTTTTCAGGAATGTCGATCTAGGAGCGTACAGCATAGTCTGATGGCATGCATCGTACGCCAACCAACCCGAGCCCTGTCATGACTATGCCCAAGTTGAATGCGCTGATCGTGTTCTGTCACCCCGAACCGCACTCGTTCAACGGCGCCCTGAAGGAGGTCGCCGTCGAGACGCTGGAGCGGCAAGGCTACCGCGTCGAGGTCTCCGATCTCTACGCCGAAGGCTTCGACCCGCTGGAGCGGCCTGGCCACTACGTCGAACGGGCCAAGCCCGACACGTTCCTGCCCCTCACCGAGCAGCGCCACGCCTACGAGGGAGGCTTTCTGCCCGCCGACGTGAAGCGTGAAATCCAGCGCCTGGAGCGCGCCGATCTGGTGATCCTGCAGTTTCCGCTGTGGTGGCACGCCCAGCCGGCCATGCTCAAGGGCTGGTTCGACCGGGTGTTCGTCTATGGCGGACTCTACAGCGGCCGCATGCGCTACGACCGCGGCCGCTTTCCCGAGAAGAAGGTCATGCTCTCGGTGACCACCGGCGCTCCGGCGCCGACCTTCACCCGGCATGGGCGCAGCGGCCATATCGTGGCGCTGCTGTGGCCGATCCACTACTCGCTCTACTATCCAGGCGTCAGCGTGCTGCCGCCCCAGGTCACCTACGGGGTGCAGGGCGGCGGGCTGAGCTATCAGGATGAGACAGCGTTTCGTGAACGCCTGGAAGAGGAGAAGGCCGCCTGGGCACGGCGGCTGGAAGGACTGGACGGCGAGGCACCGATCTCCTTCGCCGGCTGGGACGACTGGGACGAACAGGGGGTGCTCAAGACCGAGCACCCCCGAGCCTGGCAGCTGTAGGGTTCGCCATGGCGCGAAAGGCTGGCCGCTATGGCGCGAAGCGCGGATAGAGATCGGCGGTGGCCACGCCGATGCTGGCGGTGGCGGCATGCAGGCGACGCTCGGCGGCGGCGATATCCGGGCGGCGACGCAGCAGCCCGCCGGGCAGGTAGTTGCCGAAGATACTCTGGTGGGTGACCAACGCCTGCAGCAGGGTCAGTAGCGGCAGCAGCACCATCACCAGCGCCGCAGAGAACGCAGGCGAGAACGAAGCATGGCGGCAGTCCATTGACACGGAGTAGCTCGGGCAAGACGGGGCGTCCCATCACGCCGTTGACGGTATATCAGACTCGGGCCTCTCCCGGCCCGGCGCGCGGTGCTGGCCAGGGCCCGACGAGCGCGCCACCATGACCTAAACACCTGGAGGAGCGATTCGCCAATGGAAGACGTGACTCGCGAATTTCTCGATACCAACCAGCCGCTGATCCGACTGGCGGTGGCCCTGCTGCTGGGCGCCCTGATCGGCATCGAACGCGGCTGGGTGGCACGCCAGCAGCGCGCCGGCCTGCGCATCGCGGGCGTGCGTACCCACGCCCTGGTGGGGCTTCTGGGCGGCATCGCCGCCCTGCTCTCAGCGTCGGTCAGCGCCTGGGCCTTCCCGCTGATCTTCGTGGCGGTGGCGGTTACCGCCCTGGTGGCCTGGCAGGCTCGGCTCGGTGATCCACCGGACTTCAGCATCACCGGCCTGATCGGCCTGCTGCTCACCTTCTGCTTCGGCGCCGTGGCGGTGGGCGTGGACCTGGCCGTGGCCACCGCCTGCGCCGTGGCCACCGCGCTGATCCTGGACAATAAGCGCGAGATCCACGGCCTGCTCAACCGGCTCCAGGCCCACGAACTGGACGCCGGCCTCAAGCTGCTGGTGATCAGCGTGGTGATGCTGCCGCTGCTGCCCAACCAGGCCCTGGGCCCGGGAGGCGTGATCAACCCCTACCAGCTGTGGTGGATGGTGGTGCTGGTCGCCTCGGTCTCCTTTGTCGGCTACTTCGCGATCCGCGTGGGCGGCACCGAGAAGGGCATCCTCTTCACCAGCCTGTTCGCCGGGCTCAGCTCCTCCACGGCCCTGACCCTGCACTTCGCCCGTCAGTCACGCCTGGCGCCGGCCCATGGGCCGCTGCTGGCGGCAGGCATCCTGCTCGCCTGTGGCACCATGTTCCCGAGGATCCTGCTCTATGCCGCGGTGATCAGTCCCGGGCTGCTGTCGTCGCTGTGGCTGCCGATCAGCCTGATGGCCCTGACCCTATACCTTCCCTCGCTGCTGATCTGGCGCCGCCACCACCGCCAGGGCCTGGTGGAGAGCCCCGCCCTGATCAAGAACCCGCTGGAGTTGCGCCTGGCGCTGCTCTTCGGTGCCCTGCTGGCGCTGATCATGCTGCTCGGAGAATGGCTGCGCAGCGCCCTGGGCGATGCCGGCATCTACCTGCTGGCCACCACCTCGGGCCTCGCCGACGTGGATGCCATCACCCTTTCCCTGACCCGCATGTCGCTGGAGACCATCGCCGGCCAGACGGCCGTGCTGGGGATCATCCTGGCCGCGGCCACCAACAACCTGGTCAAGGCGGGCCTTGCCGGCCTGCTCGGCACCCGAGACATCGGGTGGCGAGTCGCCGGGCCCATGCTGGCGTCGCTGCTGATCGGCCTGGCCGCCGCCCTGGCGATGCGCCTGGCGGGGTAGGCAGCCCTGAAGGCGGGGTTCGAGTCAGCCCTGGAGCCGGGGTTCGAGTCAGCCGTGGAGCCGGGGTTCTAGATAGTCCAGCAGCGCCTGGAGGCTGTGCAGCCCGGCGTAGTCGCTCTCGGGGATGCTCACTCCCAGGCGCTGGTGCAGGGCGGTGAGCAGGTTGAGGGCGTCCATGGAGTCGAGGTCGTACTCGTCGCGCAGGCGCGCCCGGTCATCGAGGGTGGCGGTATCGATGTCCGGGGCGATGGCCGAGAGCTCATCGAGCACGATGTCACGCAGTTGGTCTCTGTTCACAGTGCCTCCGGCTGCTGCAGCTGGGCGTCGATCTCGTTGAGGAAGCGGGCGCCCAGGTGGCCGTCGCAGACGCGATGGTCGGCGGCCAGGCTGACATTCACCACCGGGCGAATCGCCAGCATCTCGTCCACGGCCACAGGGCGCCGGCGCGGGGCGCCGAAGCCGATCATCGCCACCTGGGGCGGATGGATGACGCCGTAGACGGTATCCACGCCCTGCTCGCCCAGCGCGGTCACGGTGGCCGTTGGGCTGCCGAGCTCGGAGGCGCGAAGGCCGCCGCGGCGGGCACGCCGTACCAG
>PWIZ01000331.1 GCA_003560175.1 Halomonas sp.
CGCCGCCTTCATGGACCGCGTGGCCGCCGACCTCGGGCTGGAGACGCGCGCATGATGAACCGTCCCGACTTCAAACTGATCCATGACTGGATCCCCGAGAACGCCCACATCCTCGATCTCGCCTGCGGCGATGGCAGCCTGCTGGCGGCCCTGGCACGCGACAAGAACGTCACCGGTTATGGCCTGGAGATCGACCCGGACGGCATCACCGCCTGCATCGCTCGCGGTGTCAACGTCATCGAACAGAACCTCGACCAGGGGCTGGCCAACTTCGACGACGACGCCTGTGATCTGGTGATCATGACTCAGGCCCTGCAGGCGCTGCGCCGCCCCGACCTGATGCTCGACGAGATGCTGCGGGTCGCCGGCGAAGCGATCATCACCTTCCCCAACTTCGCCTACTGGCGCCACCGGGTGCATCTGGGCATCCGCGGCTACATGCCCGTGTCCAAGTCGCTGCCCCACGCCTGGTACGACACCCCCAATATCCACCTGTCGACCTTCAACGACTTTGAACAACTGTGCCGGGACAAGGGTCTGATTATCGTCGACCGAGCAGTAGGTATCGGCGACCACGAGGGCCACTGGACCTCGCGGCTATGGCCCAACCTGTTCGGCGAAATCGCGATCTTCCGGGTCAGCCGCGGCTGACCCGGCAACGCCACCATAGGGTCGATAGACAACTGGGTATCGATAGACAACTGGGTATCGATAGACAACAGGGTAGATGAGAGGGGTGACGATGAAACCTGGCATCCTGGCCTTCCTGGCGGTTAGCGCCCTGGCCCTGCTGAGCGGACCGATCGCCGCCCAACAGTATGAGCAGATCGGCAACTACCAGATCCACTACAGCGCGGTGAACACCAGCTTCCTGCCCGAGGAAGTGGCCCGCGAGCACAATATCCAGCGCAGCCAGGTGATGGCGCTGCTCAACGTCAGCGTGCTCGAGGAGCGCGAGGACGGCACCACCCGCGCCCTGCCGGTCTCCGTGAACGGCACGGTCGGGGGGCTCGCCAGCAGCGACGAGCGAACCCCGCTGGGCTTCCGCACCCTGCGAAGCGGCGACGCCCCCTCCCAGATAGCGGTGTTCCGCATCCACGACGACGAAGCGATGCGCTTCGACCTGGAGGTCCTGCACGACCGCAACGCGGAACCGGCCCGGGTCAGCTTCATCCAGCGCTTCTATATCGACAGGTAACATTTCATGACCGCACCGCCGCCGGCGACCCTTCAGGCGCTCACGCCTGTGCTTCTGGCCTGCACCCAAGGGAATGCCGTCGGCTTCGAGCGGCTTCAACACATTGGTCTGCCCCGTCTGCTGGCAGTTGCCAGCCACGTCCTCACCGACACCGGGCATGCCGAGGAGGTGACTCACGACACCCTGCTGATGGCCTGGCGAAATGCCCATCGGCAGCCCCACAGCGGCCTGTCGCCGGGGCACTGGCTGTTCACCATCCTCGGCTGTCGCCTGCACAGCCAGCTGAGTGCGCTCCAGGGTGACCTTCCGCCGCCGACACCGGCAGAGGGCCGCGGGCCACCGATCGTCCCGGCGCGCATTCCCGAGACGCGGCGCGGCCCCGCTCTCCTGGAGCTCAGTAAATCGCTGCCACCGGCCACGCCGTGCCAGGCCCTGAGGGCACGCCTCGACCAGACGCTGAGAACCCTGCGGCAGGCCGGGCGCCTGCCCTTGACGCCAACCGGTGAGGCCATCCATCCCCCGCTCTATGACCCCAGCCTCCGGCGCAAGATGCTCACCTCGGGCCTCGCCTACCGCACCAAGATGGCCTTCCAGCGAACCCTGGGGCGCCCATTCGAGGACCATCTGTTCCGACGCTGGCAGGCCCGGCGAGACCGCTACCGCGCGCTGGAGGCACAGGGCCTTCCCCGCCGAAGCGTCGAAACCGCCCTGGGTGCGCGGCTGGACCTCATGATCGATCCACGCAGGCTGCTGCGCGCCTTCAGCTACCCCGCGGGATTTCCCGATCGCCTGCAGCGCCGCAAGGCCTCGAACCTCTTCCTGTGGGATGGCGACTGGGACCTCCCACTCCACTACCTGGCGGACAGCGACCGTCTCCGATTCCTTCAGGACCTCTGGCACCACCGGCTGGCGCCGGAGCAGAGTGCCAGCTTCCAGCGACTCGTGACACAGGCCGAGCAGGGCACTCCCCTGCGCTCCCACCACCGCGGCATGCTGCTCGACACCCCAGAGCGCATTCTGGAGTACCTGCGCCTCTACCTTCACTACATGGAGGACATGGCCTGCTTCGGCTTCGATGCCGAAGCCGGCAAGGACCGCCTCGGAGTAGCGGTCGATCGCCATGGGCAGCTGATCAAGATCAACAAGGGGCTGCACCGGCTGGCCATGGCCCAGGTGCTGGGCCTGCCACGGATAACGGTGCGAGTACGCAGCGTGCATCGCCAGTGGTGGGACGCCCTGACCGAGGGCGCCGGTGGCGACGAGGCGCTGGAGCGTCTGGCTCAGGCGCTGCCCGACCTTACCCCGGCCCGGTGAAGGGCCTCCTCGCCCAGCTGGCGGGTGAGTGAGACCGGCAGCGCCGGTCCCAGCCGGATCGCCACCGGCACACCACCCCGCCGCTCCACCTCACAGCGATGCGCCAGCACCTCCACACCACGGGCGGCCGCCCTCCCGAGTGCGGCCGCATAGGCCGGGTCCAGGTGCCAGGCCGGGGCGACATCACCGATGCCCTCGTGGGCCACGCAGAACAGCAGCACCGCACGCTGGCCCTGCTCGGCCAGGGCCGCCAGCACCTCCAGATGTCGGCGGCCCCGCTCGCTCACCGCGTCGGGAAAGTAGCCGTGGCCGTCACCCTCCCTGAGCGTCACCTGCTTGACCTCCACGAAGGCAGTACCTCGCACGGGATCCTCCAGGCGGAAGTCGAGCCGGGAGGCCTTCTCCCCGGCGACCACCACCGTCGCCTCGCGCTTCAGCGCGGCATAGCTGTCAAGCCCCGGAACACGCCCCTCCCTCAGCGCCTCCTCGACGATGCGGTTGGCCCGACCGGTGTGCACCGAGGCCCCCGCCAGGCAGCCATCGGGCTGGGGCAGCTCGATCAGCTCCCAGGTCCAGGCCAGCTTGCGCGCCGGGTTATCGCTGGGCGCGAGCCATACCCGGCAGCCCGGCACGCTCACGGCCCGCATGGAGCCCGTATTGGGGCAGTGGGCCACCACCTCGCGACCGTCGTCGAGGCGCACGTCAGCCAGGAAGCGCTTGTAGCGGCGCAACAGGATGCCG
>PWIZ01000300.1 GCA_003560175.1 Halomonas sp.
CGGGTCTTCTGGATTTCCGATGAGGACATGGCCTTCTCCTTGGGTAACGTTGCCGTGCCGCAATTCCCAGACAATATCACGTTTATCCGATTCGGAAGAAAGCCTGGCGCCGTGAGGAAGCGCGCTTCCCAGCAGTGGATCGGTCAACGGACACTTATGTAAGCCTTGGCTTACACGAAGGCGGGGAATTGTCGTCGCCAGGCCGAACTCCGCTGAGTGGACAAACGAGAAACCTTCGTTACACTGGGTAACAAATAATACTTGTGTCAGTCATAAGGCTGATTAGCCTGTAACGAAGTGACCACAATTCTGGTATATCTTGCTTTAATAAAGTGGAAAACGGGAAAGGATGCGCCATTCCGGCGATGAGGAACCACGCCGGGGATGCGGCCCGAAAAGCAATAAAAGCAATGACATATGTCCTGCCGGGTAGGCCGACGGTCAGCGCCCGGGATCATGCAAAAGGGAACCACCATGACACGCACCACCGACGTTATCTGTTATCGCCGTCTCGCCGGAGCCGCCTTTGTCGGATCTGCCCTGACGCTGTTACCGCTGGCCGCCGCCGTGGCCCAGGGCCTGCCCCCGGGTCTCGCTCGGCCCGGTACTACCGACATGACGGAAGTGGTGCGCCAGGCACTGACCACCAACCCCGAGGTGCATGCCGCCTGGAACGGCCTGCGCGCCGCCGGCAACGACGTGGGCGTGGCTCGCGGCAACTATCTGCCCAGCATCGACGCGGCCGCTGGCATCGGGCGTGAAGATCGCCAGTCTGATCAACGGGGAAGCTATGAAACCACCTTCGCCGAGCTGACCCTGTCGCAGATGATCTGGGACGGCTTCGCCACCCGCAGCGAGGTGGAGCGGCTGGACCGCGCCAAGCTGGTTCGCTATTACGAGCTGCTGGGGGCCAGCGAGAACGTGGCGCTTGAGGCGTCCCGGGCCTATCTGGACGTGAGCCGCTACCGCGAGCTGGTCCGCCTGGCCCAGGACAACTACGCCGACCACCTGCGCGTGTTCAACCAGATCGAGGAGCGGGTGCAGTCCGGCACCGGACGCGGCGTCGACCTGGAGCAGATCAGCGGCCGCCTGGCGCTGGCCGAATCCAACCTGATGACCGAGGCCTCCAACCTCCACGATGTGACCGCCCGCTACCAGCGCATCGTCGGCCAGCTCCCCGCCGAAAACCTGGCATCGGCACCGCAGCTCGACAATCGCCTTCCGCCCAGCGTGGCGGAGGCGGTGAACCTGGCCTTCCAGGGCAACCCCGAGTTCCACGCCGCCATCGAGAACATCGAGGCGAGCCGCGCCGAGCAGGCCGGCACCCGTGCCGGCTTCCAGCCGCGCCTGGACCTTCGCGGTCGCACCGGTACCTACGACAGCAGCGACGGCAACTTCGACCCCCAGGGCCGTCGCGACCGCCACAGCATCGAGCTGGTGGCGAGCATGAACCTCTATCGCGGCGGCAGCGATCTGGCCTCCTTCCGGGCCGCCAGCGACCGCGTGGAGCAGTCGATCAACCAGCGCGAGGTGGTGTGTCACAACATCCGCCAGACCACCCAGATCGCCTACAACGATACCCGCCGTCTGCGCGAGCAGATGCAGTATCTCAATCAGCATCGCCAGTCCATCGACCGGGTGCGCGGCGCCTACCAGCAGCAGTTCGATATCGGCCAGCGCACCCTGCTCGACGTGCTGGACAGCGAGAACGAGTTCTTCGAGGCGAGTCGCGCCTTCGCGAATGCCCAGTATGACGTGGCAATTGCCGATGCCCGCACCCTGGCCGCCATGGGCCAGCTGATGCCGACCCTGGGCGTGGTGCGCGATGACATGCCCACGCTGGCCGAGATGGGCAGCGACGGGGTGGCGCTCAACCCCGAGGTGATCTGTCCCGCCGATGGCCCCATGGGCTTCACCCTGCAGGACTTCACCGGGGGCATCAGCGCGCCGGCGCGGGCCCCGGACGTGACGCTTTCCGCCGATGCGCTCTTTGCCATCAACAGCGCCGACCTCTCCGCCCAGGCGCGGGGCGAACTCGGCCAGCTGGCGCAACAGATCCGCGGCATGAGCAACCTCGAACGGGTCTTCATCGCCGGCCACGCCGACACCACCGGCAACGATGCCATCAACGACCCGCTCTCCCAGCGGCGTGCCGACAGCGTGGCCGACTATCTGGTCAGCCAGGGCGTGGATCGCGGCCTGGTCCAGACCCGCGGCTACGGTTCCCGCCAGCCGGTGGCCACCAACAACACCGCTGAGGGACGGAGTCAGAACCGCCGCGTCGAGGTGACCCTGGAGCGGGTGGGCGAAAACCTGGACCTGGGCTTTGCCCCGGTCGAGGCGCAGCCCCAGGCGCTGGCCGCCGGCAGCGATACGGTCTCGCGCGGCTGGCAGGCCGGCGCCTCGATGGACTTTTACGCCGAGATTGATGCGCAGTTACCCGTTGATGGCCTCGCCGCGTCAGATGATCAGCCGGGCACCTTCCTTCAGGTGGCAGCGCTTCGCAGTCAGGAAAGCGCCCTGGGGTTAGGGGAGCAGCTCGCCGCCGAGCTTAACTTGCCGATGCAACTGGAGAGTTCGGGCAGCCTCCACCGGGTGCAGCTGGGTCCGGTCAGTCCCGAGCAGACCCGTGCACTCAAGCAGCGCCTCGACGCGATGGGGTATGGCGGTAGCTACACCGTTGGAGGCTGATTCCGGCGTGAGGCTGGTCACCGTCCGGCGTCCTGCTTGTTTCTTTGTTGTTGGCCTCGTCGGCACCTCGCCGGCGGGGTTTCCCTACTCATGAGGTGTTCGTGAGCCAGAGAGAATCCCTGGATCCCCCGGAAGCGCCCGGCTCCCGCTCGGCGGCAGGCGATGAGCTGCTGGAGTGCCTGCAGAGCATCGCCACTCTCCATGATCAGACCACCACCGCCGAGACCCTGACCGCCGGCCTGCCGCTGGAGGAGGGCCGGCTTACCCCGGGTGTCTTCCCCCGGGCGGCGGCGCGGGCGGGCATGACGGCGCGACTGGTCAAGAGCCGCCTGGTGCAGCTAAACCCCTCGCTGTTTCCGGCGGTGCTGATGTTGGAGCCGGGCCGCGCCTGCGTGCTGGTGGCCCTGGATATCAAGGCGCGCCGTGCCCAGGTGATCTTTCCGGAGCTGGGCGATGCGGTGAGCGAGGTGAGCCTCGACGGCCTGCAGGCCAGCTACAGCGGCCAGGCGATCTATGTAAGGCCGCGCTTTCACTTCGATGCCCGCGGGCCGGAGGTGAAGAA
>PWIZ01000219.1 GCA_003560175.1 Halomonas sp.
CCAGCGGGCGACGTGAAGGTCGCCCGCCGGGGTCTCGAGGGTGAGCGCCTCCATCAGTCGACCAGCTCGACGGCCACCGCGGTGGCTTCGCCGCCGCCGATGCAGAGGCTGGCGATGCCGCGCTTGCCGCCGCGGGTGCGCAGGGCGTGGATCAGGGTGGCGATGATGCGCGAGCCGGTGGAGCCGATGGGGTGGCCCTGGGCGCAGGCGCCGCCGTAGACGTTGACCTTGTCGTGGGGGATGTCGAGTCCGTCCATGGCCATCAGGGTAACCACGGCGAAGGCCTCGTTGATCTCGAACAGATCGACGTCGTCGACCGTCCAGTCGAGCTTTTTCATCAGCTTGTCGATGGCGCCCACCGGGGCGATGGTGAACTCGCTGGGGTGCTGGGAGTGGGTGCTGTGGCCCAGCATGCGGGCCAGCGGCTTGGCGCCCAGGCGCTCCGCGGCGGCCTGGCTGGCCAGGATCAGCGCCGAGGCGCCGTCGGAGATGGAGCTCGAGTTGGCCGCGGTGATGGTGCCCTCCTTGGCGAAGGCGGGGCGCAGGGAGCGGATCTTGTCCAGCTTGGCCTGGAAGGGCTGCTCGTCGTGCTTGACCACCGTTTCACCCTTGCGGCTGGTAACGGTGACCGGCGCCATCTCGGCATCCAGGTGGCCGGCGTTGGTGGCCTCCATGGCGCGCTCCAGGGAGGCGATGGCGAAGTCGTCCAGGCGTTCGCGGCTGTAGTCGCGGGCGCTGGCGACGTCCTGGGCGAAGACCCCCATCAGCTTGCCGGTCTCGGCATCCTCCAGGCCATCCAGGAACATGTGGTCCTTGAGCTCGCCGTGGCCGAGTCGATACCCCGTCCGCGCCTTGGTCAGCACGTGGGGCGCATTGGACATGGACTCCATGCCGCCGGCCAGCATCACCTCGGCGCTGCCGGCGCGAATCAGGTCGTGGGCCAGCATGGTGGCCTTCATGCCCGAGCCGCACAGCTTGTTGACGGTGGTGGCGCCGGTGGCGTCGGGGATGCCGGCCTGGCGCATGGCCTGACGGGCCGGACCCTGCTTGACCCCGCCGGGCAGCACGCAGCCCATGATGCCCTCGTCGATGCTGGACGCCTCGATGCCGGCGCGCTCGATGGCGGCACGGATCGCCACGGCGGCAAGCTCGGGGGCGGTCTGGCTGGAGAGGCTGCCGAGCATGCCGCCCATGGGGGTACGGGTGGCGGAGAGGAAGACGATATCGCTGGAGTGGCTCATGGAGATTCTCCCGGGTTGTGGCAGTGAGCGGCAGCAGGCCGCTGGGTGCATGTCATTGTGATTGTAGGGGTCCGGTGACGCGTTGACCTGTCGGCAGGCCTGTGGTCTGCTCAGTGTCAACCAAGCAAGCGCTAGTGTAAACGTCGATGAATGTAATGAATGAGTCTCCCCGCCGCAAGGAGCTGACCCGCCTGGCCGCCCAGCTGTTCGTTCAGGAAGGCTTCGATCGCACCACGGTACGCATGCTGGCCCAGGAAATGGGCATCAAGTCCGGTAGCCTGTTCCATCACTTCCGCGACAAGCAGGAGATTCTCGCGGCGGTGATCGAGGAGGGGACCCAGAACGCCCTGGCCATGGCGCGCCGGGCCCTGACCGAGTGCGGACCCACCGCGGAGGCGCGGCTGCGCGCCATGGCCAGGGCCCATCTGGAGACCCTGCTGACCGACCGCAATGCCCACGTGGTGGCGCTCTACGAGTGGCGGCGCCTCGACGCCGAGGCCCGCGCCCATCTCAGCCATCTGCGCGACGCCTACGAGGCGCTCTGGGAAGAGGTGATCGACGCGGCCCTGGCGGAAGGGCTGATTCACGGCGACCGCTTTCTGGTCTCGCGCTTCGTGATGGGGGCGCTCAACTGGACCGTGCGCTGGTATGACCCCAGGGGGCCGCGCAGCCCCGACGACCTGGCCGACGAACTGGTTGCCATGATCACCCGCGGCGCCGTATAGGCGCCGCCCCTCCGGCTCTCTGCCCTGCGTTCTTTTCTTTCTGCCTTTGGTCACTTCCGCCTTTCGTTCTCTCACCCTGTCGTTCTCTCACCCTTTCGTTCTCTCCGCCTTGCGTTCTTTCCGCCTGGCGCCTAGCGCCTGGCGAGGAGCGGCGCGCCGCCCGGCGGCCCGCTCGACCATGGTCTAGTCTTCTCTCCGGCTTCCCGCCCTTGCTCTGTGCGCTTCGACTCGCTAGCTTGGACCTAGCGCTTGTTAGGTTGACGCTTACGTCAACTGTTAGTCGAACCCGCACATCGAAAGTCCACAGCCACAACGATTCACAACAACCACAAACGAGTCAAAGAGGATTGCCATGAGCACGCAAGCGAGCCTGCCCGAGTATCGCACCTATCTCGAGAGCTTCTCCATCGACGACGTCATCGCCCGACTCGATGACAACCGGGACGGCAAGGCCAACGCCTTCGAGTCCTGCTGCGGACGCCACCTGCGTGCCGGTCGCGGCGAGGTGCTGGCCCTGGTGCACGAGGATACCGAGGGCAACGTCAACAAGATGACCTATGCGGAGCTCGAGGCCGAAAGCGCCAGGCTTGCCGGCTGGTTTGCCGAGCGGGGCCTGGGGGCCGGCGACCGCATCGCCTGCATGCTGCCGCGCTCGCCGCAGCTGCTGGTGGCCATTCTGGCTACCTGGCGCATCGGCGCCGTCTATCAGCCGCTGTTTACCGCCTTCGGGCCGGACGCCGTGGACTACCGTCTGGGCCGCGCCGACACCAAGCTTGTGATCACCGATCACGCCAACCGCTTCAAGTTCGACGGCCTCTCCCAGTGTCCGCCGGTGCTCAGCGTGGGCGGGCCGGATGCCGAGCACGCCGCGGACCTGGACTGGGCCGAGGCCCTGGCCCATGCGCCGGTCGAGTCCGCGCCGCCGCGCCTCTCCCGCGATGCGCCCTTCCTGCAGATGTTCACCTCCGGCACCGTGGGCAAGCCCAAGGGGGTGGCGGTGCCGCTGTCCGCCATGACCGCCTTCGCCCTCTACATGGAACTGGCCGTCGACCTTCGCGAGACCGATAGCTTCTGGAACATGGCCGACCCGGGTTGGGCCTACGGCCTCTACTACGCCATCGCGGGGCCGCTGCTGCTGGGTGTGACCACCCACTTCTGCGAGGCGGGCTTCAGCGCCGAGGGGGCCCTGGCGTTCATGAAGCGCCACCGCATCACCAATTTCGCCGCCGCGCCCACCGCCTATCGCCTTATGAAGGCCTCGGGGCTGTTCGATAACGCCCACG
>PWIZ01000412.1 GCA_003560175.1 Halomonas sp.
GCCGGAACTGTCACCCAAGACCCTTACAGTCCTGCAAGTGGATACTTTCAGCAACTTCTTCAAGAACAAACAGCGGCAAGAAAAAGTCAAGATGCTCATCAACGAAGATTATTAGACTTTCAAACACGAAGGGAAGGTAGAGCTGATAAGTATAATGATATGATTATGAAGCTTCTTCAGCAACAGCAAGAGCAGCAGTTTCGCTCTGACACTATGGTGAATCCCCTTGAGACAATACTGCGAGGAATGGGTACGGTCGGAGGTGCAGCCCTTCAAAGATGGGGGCCGCCGGCAGTAGGAGCAATGCAGAACATTGGTAGAGGAATAGGAAGCGGAATACAGGGAATGTTCAGCAGAGGTTCTGCACAAGCTCCACCGGTGGAAGACCCTATTATAGGTGCAATGCCTCAAGCCCCAATACCTGATATAAATGAGATAAGACCCTTACCTTGGAAATCTTGGCAATTTTAGGAGGATACTATGGAAAGACAATTAAACCCGCAAGGCGCAGGTAATATGTGGAATTACCTTGAAAGTCAATACGCACGTGCAGCTGATGCCGATAAACAACAGCTCCAACGATTTAACTCTATGGCTGGACAGCTTTTACAACGTGCTGAACAAGAGAATCAAATGATTATGGGAGCCCTTCAACAACAGACTGCTCAACTTCAATCCATACAGCAAGCTGCCACTCAAATGGCCGGTACAGGCGCACAATACGACTTAGGTCTAAGACAGGAAGAACTCGATAGAGATAGACTTGAAATAGCAGAACGAGAAATGTCGCAGAAAGAACGTGCTGAAATGGATACCTTCCATAATATAGCTGCGTCTACTCAACAGATGTTTGATGCAGTGAAAGATCCGGGAGAACCCGGAACTGAAAGACGAAAAATATTCGATAGGCTTGTTCGAGAGCTTAATCTTAAAGACGTGCCTCCTGAAGAACAGCAAGCAGCAGTTTTTGATAGATTGATGAGCCAAACAAGAGAAGTTAGGATGCCGGATGGAACTGTAGGACTAATACACGACAGAGCAGAAAATCTTGTTAAAGGCGAAGATAAGACAGCTGATACCGCTCTAAGGAAAAGAATGAGAGATTATGGAGAATGGGAAGAAGGTGAAGGTTATATTATCGATAGAGATAAACTTGATAAACCCGGAGCAATGGAAATGTTAAGGGAAGCACAGCGTCTTGAGGAGCCTATTACAGTTAGAGAAAGAAGAACGCCTATAGAAAGATATATTCCTAGTCCTCTTGGCATGCTTTATAGTGCCGGTGCGTACCTAAGAGATCAAGACAGAGGCATACAAAGGCATGCTAGACCATGGGACATAGACAGACCTCTTGATCGTGCTCTTTCTGGGGAGGGACGTACGCTTGAGGAGGATGCCTATCAAGTAATGCCCGAGTTTGCTCATCCTGCACCACGAATACCTGACGATGAAGACAGAAGGAGGAGATAATGGGAATATATGATGCAATAACTCAAAACGCAAGAATGACCGAAGCTCAAGTACAGAACAGAATGCTTGATGCTCAAATGAAACAACATAGGCTTGCAGAAGAACAACAGCACAGACTCCAAGCTGACCGGCAACGTATTATCGAAGTTCCCGAATCTATGTCCGAAGCTCATAAACGACAGACAATGAGAGAAGGAACTATGGCCGGAATGGACATGAGCCTTGCAGGTGCAGGAGAATTAGATACAACTTCACCCTTGGATCACGTATTAGGGTTTGGATCAGGAATATTAGACTCTGCTTTATTTGGTGTACCTAGTGCTATCGGGTTAGAAGCTCCCGAAGGAACTGAAGGCGCTCATACGGCAGGACGTTGGGCTGGTACAGCCGCCTTAATAGGCGCATCTTTGGTTCTTCCCGGCATTCAAACTAAGGCGATTAAGTCTGCCGTTGCAACGGGCAAAGGAACAATGGGGGTGCTGTCTAAGAAACAAGCTCATTCCTTAATGGAAGGTAAACGTGCAGCGTCTAAAGCCGTTAGGGAGTCAACTAAGGCCCTAGAAGGTGCACAAAAAACAGTAAGAAAACTCGAGACCCTTGATCCACGAGACGTAGTTACTTCTGCTTTTAGAAAGGAACATGCTGCTACTACCAGAAATGTTTCAGATAAAATTCAAGCTTTAAGAAGCAAGAAGGTAGCACTAGAGAAAAGATGGATGAGCGAAGTAGATAAATTGCCTCCCAAGGTTAAAAACCTTGTTCCAAAAGAAAAGTTGGCTAAACTTAGCGAAAACCTACCCTCTGACCCTCAGATTATTCGAGGAAACTTAATGCGAGCGTTAGAAGGTGAGCAGCAAACAAAATTATTAAGAACTCTTCAGGGACTACATCATAAGAATAGACCTGCTTATAATCAATTAATGGATAGACTTGGTCGCATAAAAGGATATGAACAAGAGCTAGGAAGAATTAATCAGTCTCGCTCAGGATTAAATAGAGTTATAGGAGCACTTGAACAAGGAAGAACTAGAATGGGTGCTGTCTCGAAAGCAGAGCTTGCTACAGATAAACTAAGGGCAGCTATCCCTGGAAAAATAGATGCAATGCAAAGCAAGATTAGAACACTAGGTACTGAATTAACCACAAGACAGAGAATGGATGCTGAGTATTTATCAGAGGCTTTGGTTCGTACGGATAGAGGAGTTCTCGATAAAATACTTACTGTTCTTGGCAAGAAAGGTGCTCCTGCTGGTAAAGCTATATTTAAGAAAGGTGCTGTAGAAGAAGTTCAGACAGAATTAAGAAAAGGATTAACCAGCACCGTAAAGAACGAACTTATGAGTACTATTAATAGGATGAAACAAGAAATTGGCGTTGATAGTACCGCTTTACTGTTATGGCAAATAGCTGGAACTGCTCAACCCGTAGCCGGTGCAATAGGTGCAACACAACAACAAAGCTTGCCCAGAGGACAAGACCCTAGCTCCCCTTACTATATTGATCCAAACTGGCATGATATGATGCAACTGCAAGGTTTAGGTGCGGAAGGTCGGTAGATTGCAACGTGGGGCTTAAAACAGCCCCATCCTTGCGTTTAAATCTCTCGTTGGTGCTTGGATAGCCCTACGGGATAAACTCTTTAAAACGACGTTTTTGGAAGGAATAATGTTCAAGCCACGATTAACTCTCGATACAACTCAAAGGATGATTAAAGGATATTATAATAATCCTCTGCAATATAATCAGAATGCATTGCGCAAGCTCTCTCAACATGCACAATTCTATGGACTTCCCTTTAGACAGATTGAACCCGGAGAAGAAGAATTCGATATTATGCGTGCAGGTAAAAATCTCGTTCAAGGGTTTGTGCAAGGATTCACAACCTTGCGTACCGGAGAACAACCCGTAAACGAATATGAACAAATCGCCAGATCAGTAGGAAGTGTACTGGGATTCACCGGAACTATTCCCGTAGGTAAAGGTTTCCCCATACTAGGAGCTATGAAAGGAAAGTCAATACCGCTGATTGTGTCCGGTAAAGTAAAGAAAGCCATATCTCCGGGAGTTACGAAAGGACTTGCAGGACTTGCAGAACATAAAACAGCAGGAATAGCAAGCGATGCTGCAAAATACGTAATGGATACAAACCTTATACGTGATATCGTAGGTACTAGCTTCGGCATAGGAGTGGCTTCCTCAGTAGGACAAATATGGGATGGGCCTCAAGCAATGGCTCAAGCATTCGTCGGAGGGGCAAGACATACATCAGGCAGAAACTTGCTTGCAAATATAATTAGCTTGAAAGACCCGCAATTAACTAAAGTCGTTAGATCATTAGCAGGAGGAACTTATACTGCTCTTCCCGGACATATACGAGATGAATCAACTCCTCAGCAAGTATACGACTTCCTCTTAGGTTCAATATTCTCCTATAGGCAATTACCGGCAATAGACAAGTTTGCTCATAAAGCTATGGCTGGACTTCAGAAAGAATATCAACAACGTAAGATTAAGTCGATTGAAGAATCGGATATATATAAAAACCTTAATGATTCGGTACGTGGTAAAGTTCGTGAGCTATGGCGTGTTAAGATGGGAAACAAAGCCGATCTTGAAGCTACGAATGTTTTCGTCGCAGATGCACTTGCTAAATACGGATTAGATCCTAGAGATCACGGAGTAAGCCCAGAGAAGATATTTGATACTACCGCAAAAGGATATGACCAGTATACCCGGAAGACAGGAATTACACCTGATAGTGCTCTTAATAAAGTAAGAGTTGAAGCTACCGACATGATCAATAAAGGGTTCTCTCATGAGAAAGCTATCAATAGATACGAGTGGAAAAAAGCAGAACTCTTGAAAGAAATATCTGATTCCGCCGATGAGGTCATTAAGCCTATCGTTAAAGAACATACCCAAGGATTAGATAGTGAGTTAAAAGCACTGTTTCCAACTGAAACTCCCGAAGCTAGACAGCTTAGGATACAACATAAACATGATATAGAGAGAATATATAAAGCTCCTTTCGATAGTTTTATCCAAGATAGAGTTACTCTCCAAGATAGAGTGTTTCGTGCTCAGATGCAAATAAATAAATATGGAAAAGAAGGCTATAATCTATCTGAAGAATTCCTAGATAGAAGTATCTCCGCTACTGAAATATACCCTATAGGACATCCGGATAAACCCGGCACACCATACAAGTTTATAGGCGACCCTAAACTCGAAGGGCATGACCTGACAATCCTGCTGCCACACAAAAACCTTGCTAATAAAAAAGTAATCGAAGAATTCGAGATAGGTCAACATTTGATGTCTAAGCCTGAATTTATCTCGCTAGACAAAGCGTATCCTAAAGACAATCCATACTATAAAGCCGTACATAACCACCTTGTTAATAAGGCAGGATACAATGAGATGTGGGGAGAAGGCAGTGGATACTACGGACTTAAGAAACACGCAATGGAAGAAGCTGAATACTCTCGTGTAATTAATCAGGTTTATGGTCTATACGGGAATAATCCCGAAGATATGCCTACCTATATACAAGGTAAACCTCTTGTGGGCAGGCTTCAAGATGCTATGCATGAGAAGATGGGATATAGCATAGGTGGTGCTCACTTTAAAGCTCAGACGCTAGGACGTGATTTATTCAGAACACTTCATACTGATCCGGTTACAAGTAAACCTTCGTCAGCTATACAACTTGATAAGTTTATAAAAAAACACGGTCTTGAAAGCATTGAACAAGAAGTTACCTCAATATGGCATAACCTTAGCTATAAACCTATGGAAAAGCCAATGATTGAAGCTAAGACCAAAGATAAGGAATTAGTTGACTTTAAGATGGTTGATAGGAATATTAGTGCACAGGCAGAACGGCAAGATTCCTCTCGACCTATATACCCTATATCAATTGAACCTTGGGCTGCACGAAAGTTTGATGACGGTAAGAAAGCTTTTCACGAGATAAGCCACTTCACGATTGATGGTAAAGTACGTGAAATATTCGATACGTTTGAAGGTGCGGAAGGAAATAAAGAAACTAATCAGATCAGACAATGGACAATAACGAAGATGGCTAGCGACGGATATTTCTATGCAGGAGGACGTAAAGACCATAAAGCAATGAGATTTTATCGTGAACATCCCGACACTAAACATTTTTCTAACCTAACTTCCATCTATCATACTCTTGCAGGAGATTTAAACTTAGCTAGTAAGTTTGTAGTTGGTGGAGCTAATATGTCCGCTGATAAACTACGAGCAACACTACGAAAAAACATAGCAGAAGACAGACAAGAGTTTGAAAATAAAATGATTAATAAAGAAGCTAACTTATCAAAACAAGAGATAGATCATATATACTATAAGACGTGGGCAAATAATTTATTGTGGTTGTTAGAACGACATAAAGCTATTGATCCAGACACTCCATACGGTGAAGATTCCCATGCCGGTAAATCGTATAGGTATATTCCTCCTAGTGTGATGGCACCTCTCACTAAAGAGATGGGAGGTGCCTTTTCCGCTAAAGATTTAACGAAAAGGTTACAGATATTAGATAGTTCAGCCGCCACCTTAGCGGTAGAAGATTTGCCTTATTTTGCAGAGAAAGCAGCTAAGAAGTTATATCCTGACTATGATATACCCGATGATAAGCTTAAACTCTCTGATGCAGACCAGATATATCGAAGGATGGATAAGGTTGCAATAGACAGATATAAGAAGGATAATCTGAATACTATTATCATTGAGAATGACATGGCTAAACCTACAGGGAAAATCAATACTGATAAAGCTCGTGCGGAAGATTGGGAAGCTTTCATGGATGGTGATATATATATGAGACCTATCCTTATGAATATGCTGAATATGGCTGTAGGTAATAGCCCTAAAGGCGGTTCCATTAAGTCTTTCCAGGTAAACGATCCGGGACAATCAATACTTGCAGGAAAGAACATGTCTTTTTCCGCTGATAAAAGAACTGAAAATTTCATGAGACTTCTTGATGTGGACCAAATCGATCTCCATGGATCGATAAAGATACCCGGAAATAGGCATGATAAAATAATAAAGCTGTCTGAGTTTCAAGATGCGGTTAAAGATATTAGAGATATAGAAAACCCTACTCCTGCTCAAGTTGATGCTATAAGAGCAAGGTTGTTGGGAAAAGCGTCCGAGAAGCTAATTACCGACATACATATCCATAATCATAAGTTCATACCTACCACTAAGTTTGATGAACATAATATCGAGGGTAAAAACCTATTGGTGAGGCAATTAACTGGAACTCTCGCTAGTTCGTTAATAACAGCTCCCGATCATATACGTGGTAAGGCTCGTGATTTTATTGATAATACTTTAGGTAAATCCGCAGCAGGAGACACAGCTAAAACTCAACATATGGAAGTTCTGATCCATGCTGAGAAACCTAATATTAAACAGATATCTAAATCTCTTGAGGATATAGATCAAGTGTCGGTTAAGACGATTGTTAAGATGCTGAATCACTCCGATTCCAGAGTTAGAGCTGAGACACTTTCCGCAATGCTTAACAAGAAAGACCTTGATAGCGACGTTGAGGAAGGGTTCGAGGAAATAGAGAATGCTGAGATTAAGAACCATATGAGAAATGAATCTTCGAGATTTCTTGCTATTGCTAAAGATTATAAAGTCGCCGCTTACGATGATAACCATAGCAAATATCTGTCCGAACAAGTCGGCTCATATCTAACTAAAAGAATCATTAAACCTCAAGTAGAAAACTCGATGACTTTGGCTATTCATACACCTTCATTGTTCGATGATGCAAACAAATTATGGCCTACTATTGATGGTAAAGTCCAAAGAAATTACTTTTATTTAGGAGCTGAAGCTAAAGATATGAAGGTTGAAGTACGTGATCCCACTAATAAACCTCGTTCAACTACCTTAGGTAAACTATGGCAAGAATATAATGATACTGAGATAGGATGGTCAAGATCGTATAAGAAGTATGTTCAGAGAATTTTCAACAATGTAATTGCCGTGAGAGTCCCCCAAGACAGTATTGAAGGAGCACAAACCTTGCAAATGAAAGGATTCACTGATCATCCCTCGTTAACATTGCTGCTTCATCCTTCAAAGAAAGAAGCTCTCGGCGGAGCTGATGACGATGGAGATAAAGCTCATATGTACTTCGGAGGTAAAGTTAAACGAGATGGTAAGTTTCAAGGTAAGGGCTTATACGTTGATGATGATCAAGGTGGCTGGGCAGAGATATGGAAAAAGTACGGAGACAGTAGACATTATACTGATAAAGACGGCAATGTTCGTATGAGGATGCCTAAGACAGACACTCAGAAACTATCGGATAATTCTATAGCAAGTGAATATATATTCGAAAAAGATAAGCAAAGAACCGCCAATCTTCCCGCTGCACCTTTCGACTTATTCCGCAATTCGGCAGTTACGGTTAGAACAAGGGGAGACTTGGGTACTGCCGCTATAGCTAAAGGTATTTCAGGCAGTGTTCTTGAGGCTTTGAAAGACCCGGAGTTTAAAGCAAATTTAACGGGAAATAGAACAGTAGTAATACATGATGGAAAGAAGAAACGTGAATTCGATTTGACGATTGAGATGAAAGATCTAAAAACAGGTTCTGAAGACGTAAATAAGCTTATTCAATCATGGATAGCCTTTGGTTCTGATCCTGATGATGCAATGGGACATATAGCTTCAGATAAACTGCAAGCGAAAATATATGATAGCTTGTTTAAGATCACCAAAGGTTCAAGCAAGGAATACGATGTTCAGATTAAGAGCAAACTTTTTAGTGATTTGTTCGCTCCGTTCAGAGAGACCAATACAGCCCTATTCGGACGTGAATATCCCGAAGGAGTTAAGTATAGTATATCGGACAAAACTCACGCAATTGGCTCGTTTACGGAGCGCCTAGGCAAAATGTATGATCGTCTTGGAGGTATCAACCTTTTACATGCCAGTACTAAAGAATTAAACAAGATGCCCGAGGTTAACCCTTTAACTATATTCGATATAATGCCTAAAGAAGATAGGACAAACCTTCCTGATGGTTTCTTGAAAGCAAGGAAAACCTCTAACGATCTATTGTTTGGTGAAATCGATAGAATCAATGAAGAAAAGATACGAGTTCCGGTATTTGGGAAAAGACAGATAGGTAAAGGTGCTGTTATCACGGAAGAAACGATTAACAATTACTTGGCTTATCTGTTAGGCTCTCCGGGCAGATCGTCGGTTAGTTATCTGGGAGATTTGCGTAAAGCTCAAGGTGCTTTTCATAGAGCCGGAGGTAAACCTCAGACTCAACTTGATCTGTCTTATTTGTCTCCATTTGATCAATCCCTTATTAAGCTTCTTGATGAGCTGAGCGGACTTGAAAAGGCCCCTTCCCACATTGATAATAAGTTTCATAAAGTGAGTAAACTCTCGTTAGAACTTGCAGGAAAAGTACACGAGAGAGAAGGAAGACGAGAGAAACCCGCAATGTTCGATATTCCCGATAAGTATTTAGATAAACCTACAGCTAAAGACCTCGTCAATTTCTTGCATCAGACGAAACAAAAGGCTGGATTTCTTCTGTATAAGAATGTTGCACAAGCTGCTTCAACTCGTATACTTGCTGATGATATTCTTAATATGCATAGAGACTTAGGAGCTATAAAAGAAAGTTTAACCAATAGAATCCAGAAAGCTAAAACTGCTAAAGATAAACAAGCTTTGCAGAAACAACTCGAAGATGTCGAAAGAGCTGAGCTGTCAGCTACGGAAATGACTAACGATGTAATACAGACCGCAAGTCGACTTAAAGGGTTTCTGTTTCATGGAGATAAAAGCGTTACCAACTATCAAACTCCCGATGATATATCGCATGAAATGACCGACCGAACAAGACCGCAACTTAAACAAACCTTGCTAAAAAACACAGACCTTACGGTAGTAGCTACTAGTGACGCAAAAAGTTCCGCTATAGAATCGGCTAAAGGCGCTTCTGTCAGCGAATCAATTATTATACCTAAAGATTATAAAGCTACTCCTCAGCTTAAGAAGAAATTTATAGACTCTATCCTGCGAACCCAAGATGCAAAGACGAAGGATAAGGATCGTATCTCTATTAATCTTACAGGCGATGCCGGCCATAAAGTTCATACCGAAAAAGCGAGACTGTTCTTACAAGATATGCTGGGTACGGCTAGATCTCAACTTGAAGGAGTTGATGTTAAGATTGTAAATACCGGTGAATCAGGAACGGAAGAAGCAGCTCTTAACGCAGCTAGAGGGTTGAAGATGCCTTCAGTGCTTAAAGTGCCTAAAAACCCGTATTATGTGTCGGAGAAAGGTGCTCACGTTAAGGGCGAAGTTGAGTTCTTTCAGAGATTTGATTATCAAGTAGATAAGCTAAAAGGAATGAAAGTGTCAGCTGCTAAAGTTGATGCACAGATAGCTCAATTTAAAGCTAATCCCTTGATGCTTGAAGGTAAATACGCTAAAGATGCTAAAGGGAATAAACTTATAGAACAACCTTCGGAAGCCTATAGACAAGCTTATGGAGTATTGTTTAGATATAGGAATCAGATGTTTGATGATATGATTGTAGGCTCTCTAAAAAAAGCGTGGAAGGCCGAAGGAGATGTTTCGACTCAAGGAAGAATATCGTCTCTTACCTCCGCATCAAGTATTCTTGATAACGTTAATCAAGACGCAATAAAGAAACTTTACTCAACTATGGATAAGATATGGGATAAAGCGTTCTATAGCGAATATGCAAAAGCTATGTCGATAGAAGATATTGATAAACACTTCGTAGTACGCAAGGACATTGCAAGAAGAGTAACAGATAAAGTTACCGGTGTAGGTGCTCCCTTGACTCCTAAAACACCTGTTAAACCTAAATACAAAGGAAGAATGGATTTCGCTTACCGTGATGAGAAACGGCCCGGAATTAAAGCTAAAACTACACTGGAAGCTATCCGTACAGGTGAACGTACCGCTACTACAAGATATAAAAATATAGACTACTGGAAGAAGATTAACGTTGGAGACTTAGTAGAGTTTAGCAATGCAAAAGGAGAAAAGGTTATCGTCGAGGTAACTACTCCTCTATACTCCGTTAAAGGTATGAACGCCGAAGAATGGAGCAGACTTGAAGGATGGGATATAGCCCATTACAATAAAAGCGTTAAGCCTCGTATTAACCAAGCTTATCAATTCCAGTATAAACTTGTATCTCCTTCCGGGGATGAACCGGTTAAAATCGATAGAATACCTACCTATCGTGCCGATGATCCAAGCAAAGTGAAAGGTCTTACCCCTCGTACAAGAGATCCCGGTTCATTTGAAGAAGGTATAAATAAGGCTAATATTAAAAAAGCAAGGTTTGATGAACAATCTACCTCAGCCTCGTCAATTACCTATACTCAGAGTAAGAATAGAATCCCGGATAGTTTCGATGAACAACCTCCTAATACCAAGATGTCCAACTCAGAGAAGAAACGGATTACCCAAGAACGCAAAGAAGCTCATGAGAGAACATTAAGGGGGGAAACAAGCGATAAAAGTATACAGGAGGGTCAAAAGGCGATAAAGAAGAAAAAGGCTCTATATGATGCCTTAGATGAAGAATACGATGCATTCGTGAAGTCTGTTCAAGGTAAAAACTATACTAACGTTGATAAATCGGAAGTTAAAACTATTATTGAACGTGTGTTCTCACAGATGAAATCACATGGGATGCTGTCCGATGATATGCCCGCTGAAGCTATAGGTAAACGTACCCTGGGTTTCCTTATGGGATTTACTCATAAAACTCTCGATCAGTTCTCTCTGCAAGATTGGAGAGCAATCGATAGATGGTTCGATCATTATAACCAACCTTCGGCTTGGATGAAACTAATAGGAAAGAAAAGCGATACGTTTAAACTGTCCGCTTATGACTGGTTTAGAACTATGGGCAGCATAGGAAAAGACCATATGAGAAATACAGTCCTACTATATGCTTCACCTACTTACTATTTCGATAAAGACGGGAATATGAAAGAAGCAAACCTGTATTTTCCTACTCAACACGCTACAATACTTGAAGATGTTATGGGAGTTGTAAACTCAACCCTTATAAGGAAAGAAGAAGACTTGAAGCGTAAATACACCGGGCTATTTCAAAACCTTGCCGATACAAGTGAAAAGAAGAAACTATACGAAATCATGGCCTTTATGAAAGATGTTAACTATATAGCTAAAGATCCGGAATATCGCTGGAAATTCAAAGGGATAAAAGAAGAACAAATCGAGGATAACATTACTCGACGTATTAACTTTCTGCGTAATCAGAAGATATTGCCCCTGATGAAAGAATTGATTCCCGATGCAAAAGTCGTTAAGCTCAAAGAAGTAGATGGAAAGTTGGAAATAGATTGGACTCACGATAAAACTATCGATATTAAATACCTCGATAAAGGCCAGCTTAAAACCAAACCCTTAAAGTACTCTCAACTCGTTCAAGAACAGTCGAATCAAATAACCGAGATGAATAAGGAAATGAGAAAGATAATAGATGGAAACCCTGAAGTACATGAACAATATCGTATCCCTGCTACCAAAGCACTTGATTATCTCTCAAAAAAAACAGGAATAAACCTTCGTACACAACCTGAAGCAATACGAGCATACAATGAACTACACTCAAAGATGGAAATCATCGATATAGATAAACTGAGACAAGACATCAAAAACCGTATGTTTATCGCAAAGGATATCGATATAACTTCACTGGGGATTGACTTCATTAATAAAGCCTCCTTAACAGATAAACTCGTCGAACATATTAAGACCGGAGTTAAACCTGAAGACGCTATGAGATTATATCTGAATTCTATGGGAACAACCCATACTCATAAGGTAGTACCTGAGAATTACTATCCTCATATCGATGTAGATAAGATTAGAATGCAGCCTATATGGGAGAAACGATTACGTAAAGACCTTAAACTCTATAAAGATAAGACCGCTGAACATCAAACCGACCCGGAAAATGTAGCTAAAAAAGCAGAGCTTCTCACAATAAGAAAACGTATTGTGTCCCTGTATAATCAGCTTAATAATGTATCCAAGTTTGATGAAGTACACAATATGTCTCAATACTATAATGACCTCTTATCCTCC
>PWIZ01000160.1 GCA_003560175.1 Halomonas sp.
GGAGAGAAGCGGCGGATCACCCGGCCTTCCCTGCCCACCAGAAACTTGGTGAAATTCCACTTGATCGCCGTGGTGCCCAGCACGCCGGGAGCCTCCTTGCGGAGTTCCACGAACAGCGGGTGAGCGCCGGCGCCGTTGACCTTCACCTTCTCCATCAGCGGAAAGCTGACCTGGTACTCTCGGGCGCTGAGGGTGCAGAAGTCCAGGGCAGATTCCGGCGACTGGTGGCCGAACTGGTTGCAGGGAAAGCCGATCACCGCGAAACCCCGCTCTCGATAGCGGCGGTAAAGGCGCTCGAGTTCCTTCAGCTGCGGCGTGAAGCCACAGCGGCTGGCGACGTTGACGATGAGCAGCACCTGGCCACGCAGCGCGCCGAAGTTGAAGGGCTCACCCTGGGCAGTGCGGCACTGATGGTCGTGAATGGACATGCGCGGGCCTTGATGGTCGATAGCCCTTACGATGCCACGCCGTCTGCGCCCGCGCTACCCCCCTGGCGGCGAGCGCTACCCCCCTGGCGGCGAGGAAGGCGCCGCAGCCGTCTTCGCACCTCGGCCACCCGCCGGGACAGCTGGCGGGTTCGCTCCCGGCGCTCCTCTCTCCCCAGGGAGGCATAGCGCAGCCGCTCCAGGTGGTGAGCACAGTCGCGCAGCGACGGCCCCGCCTCGGCGACTTCATCGGCCACCCGCCGCAGATGGGCCGAGGGAGATTCGCCGGGCCGCGGCCCCAGACCCCGGCGAGCGAGCCAGTGCTGCAGGCGGTGAATGCGCAGCGCCTCATCACGCGCCTCTCGATGGTGCCGCCAGGCCAGACGCAGCAGCGCAGCAAACCCGGCAGTGCCACTGGCGGCCATCAGCAGCCCCAGTACACCCCCCAGCCAGCCGCGACCGGGGGCAAGTCCCACCAGCCAGTCCCACAGGGCGTAAAGCCGAGCGGTCACCCTGGTCATCAGGGCGTTGCGTGCCTCGCGCTGGTAACCGATCACGCCGCGCTGCCAGCGGTACTCCATACGCTCCCAGTCCAGGCGCAGGCGGTTGACCCAGCCCACCTCGCGCAGGCGCAACGGCGAGAAGGGGGCATCGGCCAGGAAGGCCTCGCGGCCATCGGCGACGGCCAAGGCCCCCTGCTCGATACGCTCCGGCGCGATGGCCGCGGTGGGATCGATACGCTGCCAGGCGCCGTCGAGCCACACCTCCACCCAGGCGTGGGCGTCATAGTCACGAAGGGTGAAGTGGCCGTCGGGGTGGCGCTCGCCGCCCAGAAAGCCCGCCACCACTCGCGCCGGCAGGCCCGCCCCGCGAGACAGCACCGTCATGGCCGAGGCGTAGTGGGTGCAGTAGCCGGCGCGGCTCTCGAAGAGGAACTCATCGACCCGATCGGCAGAGGTCAGCCGCGGCGGCGACAAGGTGTAGCGGAACGGGGCCTCGCCGAAGCGCGCCATGATGGCCGCCAGGAAGGCGCGGGGCTCGCCGCCGCTCTCTCGCCACAGCCGCTCGGCCAGCTCGCGGGTGCGGGGGTTGCCTTCAGCGGGCAACAGGGCGTGCCAGGCGGAGCCGGCCGGGTCGGGGTTGGCCGGCGCCAGGCCGGTACTGCCCATGCGCAGCAGGCTTCGCGAGGCCAGCGGCGAGGTGCCCTCCAGGGTGCCGTCGGCCAGGAAGCGCTGGGGTTCGTCGGTGGTCAAGGGCGCCCCCAGCGAGGGGCGCCAGGGACGGCTATCCGGCTCCAGCAGCAACTCCACCTCGAAGCGTGGCGCCTCATCGAGCCAGGTCGAGCGGCGGCCTTCGGCAACGAACGCGTCCAGCGGGCGGCCCAGGGTGGCGGCCAGGTGCTCGGGCGTGGTCCGCCGCCAGCGTTCGCCGTCGAAATCGGAGAGGGTATAGACCCGCCAGTAGCGCTCCGCCGGGGCCGGCTCGAGGCCATCGAAGCGCGCCCGAAAGGCGCGGGCGTCGCTGCGGGAGAGCTGGGCGATATCGCCCGGGGCGATCTCGTCGGTGAGCCCGGTGGAGGCACGGTCCGCCTGGGGCAGATTCCACAGTGGCCCCAGGCGCGGAAAGACCGCAAACAGCATCAGCATCAGCGGCGCCGAGAGCATCAGCAGCCAGGCACTCTCCCGCCAGGCCCGGCGCGAATCGCCCCCGGAGAGCCACACCAGCGAGTGAACCAGCCAGGCCAGCACCACCAGCCCGCCGGCGGCCATCGGGATGCCCTGGTCATGCAGGAAGGCCACGCTGGTCGCCACCAGCCCGATCGCCACCACCACCCGGCCGTCGCGGCGGCTGTGGGTCTCGAGCAGCTTGAGCAGGTAGACCCCGAGCAGCAGGCCGATTATCGCTTCCATCTGCCCCAGGGTGCCGTAGTGCAGCCACAGGCCGCCGGTCAGGGCCCCCACCCCCGCCAGGCGCAGCAGCACGCCGGCACGCCCCAGGCGGCGGCGCAGCTGCAGATAGCGATAGCCGGCCACCAGAGCGGCGATGGCCGCGAGCCAGGCCGGCATCCAGGACAGATGCAGGGCCAGCACCAGACACTGTCCGAGAAACAGCTGACGCAGCATGACGCCGCTGAGCGCCTGGCCGTCGGCCAGCACCGCCTCGCCGCCGACGCGACCGGTCATCCTGCGCTTCATCGTCCCCCTCCCCGTTCGCCCGAGGGTGAAAAGCGGGCCAGCGCCGCCAGGGCCTGGCGCCGCTGATGGGGACCCTCGCCCTGGGGCAGGGTCACGCCGGGCAGGCGCAGGCCATAGCGGTCGCCGGCCCGGTGATGGGCCAGCACCCGGGCACAGAGCAGGGAGAGCCGCCGCTCGGAGTCGCCTCGGCAGGCGTCGTAGTCGAGCCACAGCTGCTGGCGGGGCGGCAGACTGAAGGCCTTGGCGGCCAGCACCCCGGTGCGGCTCCACTGCTTCCAGGCCAGCCGAGCCGGGCTGTCGCCGGGCTGGGCGCGGCGCAGTCCGGTGAAGTCGGTGGCCTCCAGGCCCTCGCCGGCGTGGCGGTGCTGTGGTTCGTCATCGTCCAGGGGCCGCGGATAGACCAGCATCCGCTCGTCGCTCTCGAGCCAGGCCAGAGTGCGCACCAGCCCCAGCGGCCAGCGGGTCTCCAGGCGCAGCAGCGGCAGGCGCTGCTCGCCGCGTACTGGGGCCGGCAGGGCCAGGATGGCCTCGCCTTGCCCCTCGGGCAGGTCGATGCGCGCCGAAGCATCCCCGGCGTGGAGCTCCAGCGCCGTGCGCGGTCGCCCACCGGCCAGCACCACCCCCAGACGCGCCTCGCCGCCGGCGAACACCTCCCGGGGCAGGCGCAGGGTGGGGGTGACGCCGAGCAGGTTGTGCCAGGTGCGCAGCAGGGCCACCGCGCCCAGGCCGAACAGCCAGAACGCTAGCACGTAGGCGAGGGTGTTCTGGTAGTTGATGCCGAACAACAGCAGGAGCAAGAGCAGCAGCGCCCAGCCCAGCCCGAAACGAGTCGGCAGCAGGAAGAGCCGCCGCTGGGGCAGCGGAATGCCCGGCGCAATCGCCAGGCGTCGCCACCAGCGCTCGCCGAGCGTCGTCCCCTTCATGCTCAAGCCGTCACCGGAACCCGGGCCAGCAGATGCCTCGCCAGAGCCTCGCCCTCCTCCCGCCGACCGTTGCTCAGGCGGTGGCCCGCCACCGGCTCCCATACCGCCTGAACGTCTTCGGGTAGCGCATGGTCGCGCCCCTCGAGCAGCGCCCAGCCCCGCGCCGCCTTCAACAGCGCCAGCGCACCGCGCGTGGAGAGCCCCCAGGCCAGCTCAGGGTGGTCACGACTGGCGGCCACCAGCGCCTGGACATAGTCGAGCAGCGCATCGGCCACGTGGATACCGTCCAGCCGTGCCTGCCAGGCGCGCAGACGCTCGGCATTCAGCAGCACCGGCAGGGCCTCGAGGCGGACTCGTCCGGCACGGCCGCGCAGGATCTCCCGCTCGGCGCCGCGATCCGGATAGCCCAGCGAGAGGCGCATCAGGAAGCGATCGAGCTGGGACTCCGGCAGGGGGAAGGTGCCGGCCTGCTCCTGGGGATTCTGGGTGGCGATCACGAAGAAGGGATCGGGCAGCGGGCGGGTCTCCCCCTCAACGGTCACCCGCCCCTCCTCCATCGCTTCGAGGAGGGCGCTCTGGGTCTTGGGAGTGGCGCGGTTGATCTCGTCGGCCAGCACCACTCCGTGGAAGATGGGGCCGGGATGGAAGGTGAAACGCGCCTCGCGGGGGTCGAACACCGAGACCCCGAGCACATCGGCGGGCAGCAGGTCGCTGGTGAACTGCAGGCGCTGCATGTCGAGCCCGGTGGCACGCGCCAGTGACTGGGCCAGGGTGGTCTTGCCCAGCCCCGGCAGGTCCTCGATCAGCAGGTGGCCGCGGCACAGCAGGCAGCAGAGCGCCAGGCGCACCTCCCGGGTCTTGCCCAGCACCACCCCCTCCAGGGCCGCCACCACGGCTTCCAGATCGCTGAGCCGCGCCGGACGGTTCATGGCCCGGCCTCCAGCAGGCCGCCATCAAGCAGCACCTGCAGCGCCTGGCGGGTATCCGGAGTGACCCCGGGAAGCTCGAGGGCCTCGGCGGGCGTGCACCAGAACACCTCGGCCACCTCCTCGGCCTGCAGCGCCAGCGGGCCGTCGTGTTCGACCAGAAACAGGCTGCCGTAGATATGATTGCCACCCTCGGCGTGAACGAAGCCCCCGGCGGGGCGCAGCGGCACGCCGCGGATGCCCAGCTCCTCCGCCAGCTCGCGTCGCGCCGCCAGGTGTTCCGCTTCGCCGGCTCCCACCACGCCGCCAGCGGCAAGGTCGATCCCGCCGGGGAAGACCTCTTTGGTCAGGGTGCGGCGCTGCACGCAGATCTCGCCGCGGGCGTTGCACACCACGATATAGGTGGCGCGATGCCAGAAGCGGAAACGCCGCATGGCGACGCGCCAGGCGCTGCCGCAAGGACGGTTGCGGGCATCCACCAGCTGGATCCGCTCGCGGGCGACATGCGGCGTCGGCAGCGGGTCGTCGCGAAGGACGTCGGTCATGGGCATCTCCCCAAGGAAATGTCCCAAGCCTACCCAGTCGGCGCCACGCCGTCACGTTGACCGCGCCCCATCCAGCCACCATGCTCAATGCAACCCCTCGCTGCTGGAGGTGCGCCATGTCCGACCAGGCTCCCCGCACCCGGCTGGCCACCCATCGGGTGACCAACCAGCCCGCCCCGCCAGGCGACATCGACCTGCTGGAGGCCGACCTCCCCCTGCGCGAGGCCCTGGCCCGCGAGGCCCCTGACTGGGTGCCCCGCCGCCTGGCCCCACTGGGCCGCGAGGCCGGCAGTGAGCGCATCCAGACCCTGGGCGAGGCCGCCAACCGCCACCCGCCGGAGCTGCGCCTCTTCGACCGCCACGGCCGGCGCCTGGACGAGGTCAGCTATCACCCCGCTTACCACGAGCTGATGCACCTGGCCATCGACCACGGCTGGCACGCCGTGGCCTGGCAGGAGGAGGGCCGCGGCGGCCACCAGGCCCATGTGGCGGCCCTCTATCTGCTCACCCAGGCCGAGCCGGGGGTCTGCTGTCCGGTCACCATGACCCATGCCGCCATGCCGGTGCTGCGCCACTCCCCTCGGGCGAAGGCCCGCTGGGCCCCGGGGTTGCTGGCCTGGGACTACGACCCTCGCCCCCTGCCGGCCACCGAGAAGTCGGGACTTACCTTCGGCATGGCGATGACCGAGAAGCAGGGCGGCAGCGATGTGCGCTCCAATTCCACGCGAGCCGACCCTCTCGCTGCCACGGGAGCCGCCCCCGGCGCGGTGGGCTGGCGGCTCACCGGCCACAAGTGGTTCTGCAGTGCGCCCATGTCCGACGCCTTCCTGACCCTGGCCCAGACCGACGAGGGGCTCGGCTGCTTCCTGGTCCCGCGCTTCACCCCGGACGGGGAGCGCAATGCCATCGAGCTGCAGCGGCTCAAGGAGAAGTGCGGCAACCGCGCCAACGCCTCGGCGGAGATCGAGTACCGCGGCGCCTGGGCCGAGCCCATCGGCCCTCCAGGACGCGGCATCGCCACCCTCCTCGAGATGGTCCAGCAGACCCGCCTGGACGCCGCCACTGCGCCGGTGGGCATGATGCGCCAGGCGCTGCTGGCGGCCTGGCAGCACGTGCGCGAGCGCCACGCCTTCGGCCGGGCGCTGGCCGAACAGCCCCTGATGCAGGCGGTGATCGCCGACCTGGCCCTGGAGGTGGAAGCCGGGGTGGCGCTGGCGATGCGCGTCGCCCGGGCCTTCGACGGCGCCGCTCGCGGCGACGATAGCGAACGCGCCCTGGCCCGGCTGCTGCCGGCACTGGCCAAGTACTGGCACAACAAGCGGGGCCCCGGCTTCATGGCCGAGGCCATGGAGTGCCTGGGCGGCATCGGCTACGTGGAGGAGTCACCCCTGGCGCGGCTCTATCGGGAGGCGCCGGTCAACTCGATCTGGGAGGGCTCGGGAAACGTGATCTGCCTGGACGTGCTGCGGGTGCTGGCCCGCCACCCCGAGGCGCTGGCCGCCTTCTGGCAGGAGGTGGCGCCCGCACGGGGCCAGGATCGCCATCTGGATGCCACCCTGGCCAAGCTGGAGCGGCTGGCGGCCGAACCCGCGGAGCGTCTTGAGCCCCGCGCCCGTTGGCTGGTGCAGCGACTGGCCCAGTGCCTGCAGGCAGCGCTGTTGGTGCAGCACGCCCCCGCGGAGGTGGCCGACACCTTCTGCGCCACACGGCTGGGCGGCGAGGCCGGCCCCGTCTACGGCGTGTTGCCCGGAGGCTCGCCCATCGCCGCACTGCTGAGGCGCATCGCGCCATGAGAGCACCAGAGGCCTGCCCGGGCGGCAGTGCCCCTCGCGGCACGCGGCTTACGCCAGCGGCCCGGCCACCACTCGCAGCGCCAGGGCCAGCAACAGCACACCGGTAATGCGATTGATCCAGTGGGAGCGTGCCTGCAGCCAGGGCAGGACCCGGGAGTGTGAGAGCCCCACCGCCACCAGCACGTACCAGGCGCCGTCGATGATCATCGCCGTGAACACGATCACCGCCTTGGCGGCCAGGCTCATGTCGGACGTGACGAACTGACTGAGCAGGGCGATAAAGAACAGGATCAGCTTGGGGTTGCCCAGCGCCACCAGCATGCCCTCGCGGGCCGCCTGGCGCCGGGTGGTGGGCACCGCCCCCGCCACCAGTGGCCCTGCGCGGCCCGCACGCAGGGCCTGGATACCCAGCCAGGCCAGATAGGCCGCACCGCCCCAGGTGATCACCTGAAACAGCATCGGCTGGCGCACGATCAGGGCGCCGAGCCCCCACACCGTCAACAGCGCATAGAGGCCCACGCCCAGCGCATGGGAGAGCCCGGCCACCACTCCGGGGGCGCGCCCCCCGCCCAGCGTATGACGCAGCACCAGGGCCAGACTGGGCCCCGGCGACATGGCCCCCATGGCGCAGACCGCCGCCAGGGAGAGCCAGAGGGAAAACGGCATGATGGAAAGCGCCCCCTCAGCGGTGGAACTGCTTCTCGCGCTCCGGCTGCCAGAAGATGGCATCGACGCGCAGCTGGATCTCATGACCGTCCGGCAGCGGCCAATCGATGGTATCGCCGATGCGCAGGCCGATCAGCCCGGCACCCACCGGCGCCATGACCGAGATGCCATCCTCGGTGGTGGCCAGGGCGTGTGGGTAGACCAGGGTGCGGATCATCTGGCGATTGCGGGTCAGGTCGGTGAACTGGATCCGGCTGTTCATGCTGACCACGTCCTCGGGAATCTCCTCGGGATCGATGACCTCACCGCGCTCTAGCTCATACTCGAGGGCATCGGCCACGAAGCGATCCTTGTCGCCGGCCGCGTCGATCAGACGCTGCAGGCGCTCGGCATCGAGGCGATTGATGATAATGGGGGGGCGAGATGACATGCGACCTCCTGATAGCTCGTCAACGCAGAGAGAAAGCCTTGGCGGCCATCCAATAAAAACAGCCCCCCACTCCCGAAGGGAGGGAAGGACTGTCGACAGGGTTCATCATAAGCCCAATGGCGCAGCTTGTCAGGTCTCCTCGCCCGAACCGCTGCGTCGGGTAGCCATTACCACCACCCCCACGACGGCCAGGGCCAGCCCCACGAAGGCCACCGGGTTCCACGCTCGCCAGCCATAGAGCCCCAGCACCACCCCCAGGACTATCACTCCCCAGGCAAAGCTCTTCACACCCATGACTTACTCCTTACACCTATGACACGCCCCCTGGCTGTCGGCAATGTGGCCCCTCCCAGCATGGGCCCGACGATCGGGGCCTGCAACCGCTCAGGCGCCTGAAAAACTCTGCCCCCTTCCGACCGATGCGCTCTCGGCCCACATGAGGGTAGCTGCATAAACCAATCTTTGCTGCAATGCAACAAAAAAGGGGCTATGGTAGTCAGTGTCCCACTCAGGAGGACTCATACCATGCAAGATTCCAACGCATTCACCTTCGATACCGAAGTCCTCGCGTTTTGGCACAGCCAGGCACAACTCCAAAAAGCCGCCTTCGAGGCCTATTTGGCCTATCTTGGCTAAGCCGCCTCCCGCCGGTTGTTCAGCGTTGCGCTACTTTGCTTGAAATCAGGCATGACAGCGCCATGCAGTTAAGGCGAAAAGTCACATAGGGCACCCGTGAGGGCCCCAGCAACAAGTCGCTCTTCGGGGAAACTCATCCCGCGAGGAGCGCCTCTGCGTCAGGACCACTTCCCCCATCATCACGACCGACCGGCGGCGCCGCTTCGGGAAGGTTGGCCTGCGCGTCGCCGTCTGTCCTAGACTGGCGGGCTCATCGTCACGTGAAGGAAGGACACCATGCAATCACGCTATTTCACCATCAACGACTTCCCGCAGGGCACGCCGGCTCGCGAGCTGTTCGAGCTGCACGAGGCGGAGCTTCCCGCCTTGGCCGAGGGCGAGGTGCGTATCCGCAATACCTGGCTATCGGTTGACCCCTACATGCGCGGGCGCATGAGTGGCGTGAAGACCTATATCGACCCCTTCGTCATCGGCGAGGCGCTGGAAGGCGCCGCGGTGGGCGAGGTAATCGAGTCGCGGGATACTCGCCTGGCCGTGGGCGACAAGGTTCGGCACATGGCCGGGTGGCGGGATATCGCCCAGCTGCCAGGCGATCAGGTGGAGCCATTGCCGGGCATTCACGTCCCCGAGCAGGCCTATCTCGGCGTGCTGGGCATGCCGGGCATGACCGCCTGGACGGGCCTGAACCGCATCGCCGAGATGAAGGACGGCGACAACGTGCTGGTCAGCGCCGCCAGCGGTGCCGTGGGTTCGCTGGCCGTGCAGCTGGCCAAGGCACGGGGCGGCACCGTGGTGGGCATCGCCGGGGCGCCCGAGAAGCTCGAGTGGCTGGAGTCCCACGGCATCCAGGCGGTGAGCTACCGCGATCGGGACACCCAGCAGCTCACCGAGGCGCTCCAGGCGGCCTGCCCGGCGGGCTTCGACGTCTATTACGAGAACGTCGGCGGCGTCTGCCTGGAAGCGGCCCTCAACACCCTTCGCATCGGCGGCCGTATTGCCGTGTGCGGAATGATCACCCGCTATAACGCCGAGGGGCCGACACCCGGGCCGAGCAACCTGGCCATGGTGCTGATTCAGCGCCTGCGCATGCAGGGCTTCATCATCTTCGACCACTGGGCCGACTATCCGCGCTTCCTGGAAGAGGTCGGCCCGCGGGTCGCCAATGGCGAGATCGACTACGCGGAGACCGTCGAGGAAGGCCTCGAACGCACGCCAGACGCCTTCCTGGCCCTGTTCGAAGGCGCCAATACCGGCAAGATGCTGGTGAGGCTCTGAATGACGCCCCGCACCGACCCCGAGGAGAGACGCCATGAACGCCATCAACCCCGACAAGCTGCACCACAGCAAGTGGACCGCAGCACGGCCCCGGAACAAGGAGAAGCACTTCCTGGTGACGGCGCTGGAGCGCGACGAAGAGGAGAGCGTAGTCGCGGTGACGCTCGAGGCCGTCTACACAAACCGCGAGACCACCCTGCCCTGGCAGGCGCTCAAGGATGACGACACCTGGCTGATGGGCTGGCGCTGACTGCTGGTCCGTCTGGTTGCGGGCTCAGGTCAGGGGCACTGACGGCCAGCCGGGTCGATCCGACCTCCAGCGTGCCCTGCCGGCTTTACTCCTGTTTGCCCACCAGCCAGTGGGTCACGCCAAGCGCCAGCACAACGGCAGCAATGGCCATCATCTCCTCGGCTGAGACGGTTTCGATATCCAGGATGATCACCTTCCGCGCGATGGCCATCAGGGCCGTCGCGATGACCAGCCGAATCGGTAGGACGTTGGTGCCCAGGTAAAGCCGAATGTTGATGAAGATTTCCACCGCGATCAGCACCACCATGAAGGCGCCGAAGATCACGAAGATATCGCGAACTTCGAAAAGCATCACCGGCGGCGAGACGAACTTGGTGTAGAGCACATAGATGACATCAAGGACACCCCAGATGATCACCAGTACCATCAGCACAGCCAGCAGCTTGATGGCGAAGCGGATGACGACGTGCAGCCGCCGGATCAGCGGATCTTCATGCTCCTCGGGCAGCTCGTCATGCAGCAGCCTCGGTGCCTGGGGCATTGCCTTATCATCGTCTTGCATCGGTCTCTCCCGATCAGCCTCCCGAAGCCAACATGCCCACTCATGCTCTCACCAGGTGATCACCATGGTCTCAGCGATGAACCTCGGGTCATCATATGGCGCTCTCACGGAGGCTGCCAGCGATCATCGAGGAGCCGCCCGAGCGGGACGATAACCTGGTCGAGGGGGAGGCTGGCCCTGATCGCTGTCCGGCCATAGGAAATGAGGACATCCGCCAAGTTTCCGGCATCGACGATAGAATGGCTGCTGTCTCCAGCATTCGATGATAGCTTACAGGTAAATAATCAAGGGAATTCCGCGATGATTGACCGGAGATGGCTAATATCCGCGGCAACCTTCAAGATCCTCGCGCCCGCATGACCCCCTTCCCCAGCCCTTCATCGTCGGCAACACGCGATCGCGCCCCCCTTCTCGATCGGCTGCGGACGCCAGTGTGGATCTTCGATATCGAGCAGGCGCGGATGCACTATGCCAATGCCGCCGCCGTGAGACTCTGGAATGCCGAAACATCGCAGGAGCTCTATGCCCGTGACTTCGCCTCGACCATGAGCGAGGCGACGCGTCAGCGCCTGGCGGACTACCACCCTCGTCTGATGCAAGGCGAGGTCATCGATGAACACTGGAGCTTCTACCCCGGCGACCAGGCCATCTCGATGCACTGTCGCTGCAGCGGGGTGGATATCGATGATGACCGAACCGGCATGCTGGTGGAGGGGCTGGAGAGCGATACTTCTCTGGATGCCTCCAGCCTGCGCGCTCTGGAAGCCGTGAGGCATACGCCCATGCTGGTCTCGGTATTCGACGGACAGGGACACCTGCTGACCCGTAACCCGGCCGCCCTCGCCGCTCGCCGGGACCTGACCTCCTTCGCGGCCTGCTTCGTGGATCATGGCCTTGCCGAGCAGACCCTTCACCGTCTGGAGAGCGAACCGAGATGCTCCGTGGAGGCGATCATGCAGATCAGCGAAGGCCAGCGCTGGCATCATGTCGACCTGTGCCGCGCCACCGATCCCCAGACGGGCCTGCCGATGATCGTGATGGGAGAGTTCGATATCACGCCGCGCAAGGCGCTGGAGATCGCCCAGCTCGTCTCCAATCGCCAGCTGGAAGTGGTCATCGAGGGCCTGGACGTGGGGCTGCTGCTCGAGGACGAGAGTCGCCGGGTGATCGTGGCCAACCAAGCCTTCTGCGACCTCTTCGCCGCCGAGGCGCCCCCCGAGAGCCTCGTGGGCATGGACTGCCGGGAGGCCGCCCAGTCCACCAAGGGATACTTCACGGAACCGGAAGCCTTCGTGGCGCGCATCGAGGCACTCGTCGCAGCAAAGCGCCAGCAGACTCGTGATCTGCTGGAGATGGCGGATGGTCGCTTCCTGGAGCGCGCCTACACGCCCCTCTTCGTCGCCGATGAGTACCATGGCCACCTATGGGTGTATCGGGACATCACCCGGCAGCGGCATCAGGAGGCCGACTGGGCGCACAAGGCCAGCACCGACCCCTTGACCGGCCTGGCCAACCGGCGCTCCTTCGACGAATCCGCCAGACGAGTCGCCAGATCGGTCAAGGAGGAGGAGCTTCAGGCGGCCCTCTTGATGATCGATATCGATCGCTTCAAGGCCATCAACGATACTCTGGGGCACGCCGAGGGCGACAAGGGGCTGCGGCTGCTGGCGAACACCCTGCGACACCACCTGCGCCAGAACGACCTGCCCTGCCGAACCGGCGGGGAGGAGTTCATGGTGATCCTGCCCGGCATGTCTGCCGGGGACGCCACCGCCGTCGCCTCGCGTCTGCTGCGCCAGATCGCCGAGGGGACGATCGAGGCGGATAAGCTACCCTTCCACTTGACGGTGAGTATCGGCGTCACCTGCTTCAAGCCGACCGATGCGAGCATCGAGGCGGTCACACGGCGGGCCGACGCCGCCATGTACGAGGCCAAGCACAAGGGCAGAAACCGCGTGGCGGTTCGCTGGTAGGCACTCCTTTAACAGCTCGTCGAAAACGAGGGATGCC
>PWIZ01000265.1 GCA_003560175.1 Halomonas sp.
ATGCATCGTCCTAAGTAGCCTTCTCCTAATATCCCTGACGCGCTAGGCTGTTACGCATCATTACGCCAAGCGCAGGGGACTATATGGCGGACAGCAGGGAAGCCCGGTTCCAGCAGGACATTATTGACGCCATGGTGGCCGGCGGCTGGAAGGCCGGCACGTCCAGCGGCTTTGAGCGCACCTCGGCGCTCTACACCGAAGATCTGCTCAGCTATGTGCAGGAGGCCTGGCCGGAGCGCTGGGAGAAGTTCTGCAAGGCCAACCCCCAGGCGCCAGAGTCGGTGTTCGTGAAGAAGGTGGTCCGCGAGCTGGAGCAGGCGGGCACTCTCGAGGTGCTGCGCCACGGCTTCAAGGTGCCGGGGGTGAAGTTCGATCTCTGCAGCTTCCAGCCCGATCACGGCATGAACCCGGATTCGCTGGCTCGCTACCGCGCTAACCGCCTGCGGGTGGTGCCGGAGGTTTCCTACTCCCCCCACGCCCGCGAGAAGGGCCAGAGCGGTGAGAGCGCCGGACAGAACTACAATCCCCGCCTCGATCTGGTGCTGTTCGTCAACGGCATCCCCACCGCGACCCTGGAGCTGAAGAGCCAGTTCAAGCAGACGGTGGAGAACGCCAAGCGCCAGTATCGCCAGGACCGTCCGATCAAGGACCCCGTCACCCGCAAGCCGGAGCCTCTGCTGACCTTCAAGCGCGGCGCCCTGGTCCACTTCGCAGTGAGCCAGGCCGAGGTGGCGATGACCACCAAACTGGCCGGCAAGGACACCACCTTCCTGCCCTTCAACCGCGGCACCGAGGAGGGCGGCGCCGGCAACCCGCCCGCACCGGACGAGCAGAGCTACGCCACCGCCTACCTGTGGGAGCAGGTCTTCGCCCCGGATGCCTGGCTGAAGGTGCTCGGCCGCTTCCTGCACCTGGAGCAGAAGCCCGTCGAGGACTTCCACGGCCGCCGCAGCGTCAAGGAAACGCTGATCTTCCCGCGCTATCACCAGTGGGAGGTGGTCAACCGGCTGATTCAGGGCACCCTGGCCGAAGGGCCGGGGCGGCGTTACCTGGTGCAGCACAGCGCCGGCTCCGGCAAGTCCAACTCCATCGCCTGGGTGGCCCATCAGCTGGCCAACCTCTACGCCGAGGACGGCACGAAGTTGTTCAACTCGGTGATCGTGGTCACCGACCGCACGGTGCTCGACAGTCAACTGCAGGACACCATCTTCCAGTTCGAGCACGCCCACGGCGTGGTCTGCCCGATCACCCGCGACATCGGCAACCAGAGCAAGTCGGAGCAGCTCGCTGAGGCACTCGCCAGCAACACCCGCATCATCATCGTCACCATCCAGACCTTCCCGGCGCTGTTCGACGCCCTGGACAAGCGCCCCCAGCTGGCCAAGGGCCACTACGCGGTGATCGCCGATGAGGCCCACTCCTCCCAGACCGGCAGCTCGGCCAGCAAGCTCAAGGCGCTGCTGGCCGCCGCGGGAGAGGCTGTCGGCGACGATGAAGGGAGCGAGGGTAGCGGCGAGCTTGAAATCAGCGCCGAGGCCATGCTGGACGCCGCCGTGGCCTCACGCCGCCCCAGCGAGCGCATCAGCTACTACGCCTTCACCGCCACGCCCAAGGCCAAGACCCTGGAGCTGTTCGGACGCCCGCCGGATCCCGATCTGCCGCCCAGCGCCGACAACACGCCCGAGCCGTTTCATCTTTACTCCATGCGCCAGGCCATCGAGGAGGGTTTCATCCTCGACGTGCTCAAGAACTACGTCACCTACAGCACCGCCTGGAAGCTTGCCCACCCCGAGGGCGAAGAGCAGGAGGTCGATTCCAAGAAGGCCTCGCGCACCCTGGCCAAGTGGGTGCGCCTGCATCCCTACAACATCGCCCAGCGGGTCGAGGTGATCGTCGAGCACTACCGCGACAACGTCCGCCACCTGCTCGATGGCCAGGCCAAGGCCATGGTGGTCACCGCCAGCCGCCAGGAGGCGGTGCGCTACCAGCTGGCCATGCAGGCCTATATCCGGGACAAAAGCTACGACGACGTGCACCCCATGGTGGCCTTCTCCGGCAGCGTGCCGGCCGACGAGGTAATTCCCGAGGAAGTCACCGAGACCAGCCGCCTTCTCAACCCCGGGCTCAAGGGCCGCGGCCTGGCCGAGGCGTTCGACACCGCCGACTTCAACGTGATGATCGCCGCCAACAAGTTCCAGACCGGCTTCGATCAGCCCAAGCTGTGCGCCATGTACGTGGACAAGAAGCTCCACGGCGTGGACTGCGTGCAGACCCTCTCGCGGCTCAACCGGCTGTTTCCCGGCAAGCAGACCTTCATCCTCGACTTCTACAACGACGAGCAGGAGATCCTCGACGCCTTCGCCCCCTACTACCGCAAGGCAGAACTGGCCGACGTCTCCGACCCCAACGTGGTCTTCGATCTGCAGCGCAGCCTGGACGCCAGCGGCATCTACCATTGGCCGGAGGTGGAGGGCTTCGCCCGGGCCTTCTTCGACCCCAAGGCCGCGGCGTCGAGCCTCAGCTACCACTGCCGCCCCGCCCAGGATCGCTTCAAGCAGCGCTACCGGCTGACCCTGGAACAGCAGCAGACCTGGAAGGAGGCGCACCGCATCGCCGAGGGCAATGGTGACGACAAGGGCCTGAAGCGCGCCGAGCAGGAGCTCAAGGAGGCCGGCACCACCCGGGACGAACTCGACCTCTTCCGCAAGAACCTGCAGAGCTTCGTGCGCGCCTACGAATTCCTCAGCCAGATCGTCACCTTCGACGACCCGGAGCTGGAGCAGCTCTGCGTCTACGCCCGCCACCTCTACCCGCTGCTGCGCACCGACCGGCTGCTCGAGGAAGAGGCCATCGACGTCAGCGAGCTGGAGCTGACCCACTACCGCCTCACCAAGCGCGAGGAGAAGCGCCTGCAGCTCGAAGAGGCCGATGGCGACTACGGCCTCAAGCCGGTCAGCGATGTGGGCTCTGGCAAGCCCCACGACCCCGAAAAGCAGCGACTGGCCGAGATCATCGACCGGCTCAACGACCTCTACGGCGCCGAGGTCAGCGACGACGACAAGCTGCACTTCGCCAACGGCATCGCCGATCGCATCGAGCGCAACGAGGCGGTGATGGCCCAGATCCGCCACCACAGCGAGGATCAGGTGATGCACGGCCTCTTTCCGAAAGAGGTCACGGAAGCCGTACTGGATGCCATGAGCGA